>JAAOIK010000050.1 GCA_015163855.1 Pseudobdellovibrionaceae bacterium | reverse complement strand
CTAAGTATGAGTTTAAATATAATGAAAAAATTTTTAGGAACAATAACGGTAGATTCTGTTGAGGGAAAATACACGGCTTTTTTTCTAAGTTTTCCATTAGTCGACGGGGAAAGTAAAGGTTAAAACATATTTTAAAAGGTTCTTATGTCTAAAATACTAATTATTGATGACGAAGTTTCTTTAAACAAAGCCTTGTCCAAGGTTGCTGTATTAAGCAACCATAGCGTAAAGTGTGCATTTTGTTTAAAAGAAGGCTTAGAAGTATGGAATAGCTTTTTGCCAGACATCGTGCTTTTAGATGTTTTTTTACCCGATGCCAATGCCTTGCAGTTTATTTCTAAGTTAGATTTAAAAGGGGCAAAACTAGTATTAATGTCTGCCCACGAAGAGTTAAATAAAAAGCAAGTGCAAGGCTTTTTGGGGGTAGATTTATTTCTTCCCAAGCCGTTCTTAAACATTTTTAAAAGCTTTCAGCAGATTACTGCTTTGTTAGAGAAATAAAAGTATATTCTTTCTTGTTAACAAAGTTTTTTTATTGTAACACTCGGGTATGAAAATTATAGCAGGGCGCTTTAAGGGGCAAAACCTACAATCTTTTAAAAACAAAAATATTCGCCCAACTATGTCTAAGGTTAAAGAGACGGTATTTAATAAAATTCAATTTCAAATTGATGGAGCACGGGTTTTAGATTTATTTGCAGGCACAGGGTCGTTAGGTTTAGAGGCGCTATCTCGAGGGGCGGCCTTTGTGGATTTTGTAGAAAAGCACCCCTCCTCTTTAAAAATTTTAAAAGAAAATATTAAAATAGTAAAAACAGAAGATCAGGTAAATATTTTTAAAGAGGATGTATTTTCTTTTTTGGATAAAAAACATTCTACTTATTTGTGGGATATTATTTTAATAGACCCTCCTTTTACACAAAAATTGGCCAATGATGTTATGCTTAAAATTGCCACTTTACCGTTTAGCAAAGACGAGGCAATGATTATAATTGAGTCTACTAAGCATGAAATCATTAAAGATAGCTATATGGATTGGCATTTAAAAGACCAAAAAAACTTTGGAGATAAAAAGTTATCTTTTTTTTCTAAAATATTATAGTACTATTAACCAAGGGGCAGGTATGAAAACTTTAGTATATGCAGGTAGTTTTGACCCTATTACTTTAGGGCATTTAAATATTATAGAAAGAGCAAGCCATTTGTGTGATGAATTAGTGGTACTGTTGTCTTCTTCTAAAAACAAAAACTATCAATTTACCATAGAGCAAAGGCAAAATTTTTTAAAAGAATCTACGGAATCTATCAAAAATGTAAGGGTGGATTCTTTTGGTGGTTTATTAGCCGATTATATGCAAAAAAATAGCTATACTTGCTTGTTAAGAGGGCTTAGAGGGCCAAAAGATTGGTACTTAGAAGAAACTATGTTTATCACTAATAAGGCTTTGTCGGGCAATTTAGAAACGCTGTGTTTGTTAGCTAGCCCTAAGTACAGACACATTTCTTCTTCTTTGGTAAAAGAGTTAACGCCTCATTTGGTGGATTGGAAAAAATTTGTTCCTCCTTGTGTGGAAAAGTGTTTAAAGTAGTGGTTTATTATAAATAACAAAAGCATTTAAAATTATGAAAGACACTAATTGCCAAGCTGTTACTTTATCTAAAGCCATACAAAAAATTACCGCTTCGCCCACATTGGCTTTGGCGGCACACGCCAAGCAACTAAAGCAACAAGGTGTAGATGTAATTTCCTTAGCCGTGGGGGAGCCCGACTGGGACACTTTTTCGGTTATTAAGCAGGCGGGCATAGAGGCTATCAATCAAGGTTTAACAAAATACACACCCGTGTCGGGAACGCCGGATTTAAAGACGGCGATTTGTGAATTTACTTATAAAGATATTGGAATAAAATACGACCCCAGTTCGGTAACGGTGTCTACGGGGGCTAAATTTATTTTATTTGCAGCTTTGCAATCAGTATTAAATGCTGGTGATGAAGTTTTGCTGCCTGCTCCATACTGGGTTAGTTATCCCGAAATGATTAAATTAGCAGGAGGGGTAGTAAAGTACATTCCCACATTAGAGGCAAACCAATTTAAACTACAAAAAAAACAATTATTAAAAGCCATTACAGACAAAACTAAAGTTTTAATTATTAATAGCCCCTCTAATCCTACGGGAAGTATTTATTCTCCAGAAGATTGGAAAAACTTAGCAGAAGTATTGCGCATGCACCCTTCATTGTTAGTGATTAGTGATGATATTTATAAGTCTTTAATTTTTTCAAACCACTGTTATAAGCATTTATTAGAGGTGGCTCCCGATTTAAAAAATCAAGTACTGTTAGTAAATGGCGTTTCAAAATCTTTTTCTATGACGGGTTGGCGTTGTGGCTGGGGCATGGGGCCGGAGCATTTAATTAAAGCCATGAGCAATTATCAAAGTCACTCTGTTAGCTCGGCCTGTTCTATTTCGCAAGCAGCCAGTGTTATTGCTTTAACAAAATGCAGTAAAGAGATAGAAAAAAGTAAGGCATTATTAAAACAAAGAGCAGAGTGCTTAGAGACCGAGCTATTAAAGCTACCAAAAATTTCTTTTTTTAAGCCAGAGGCAACATTTTATATTTTTTTAAATATTCAATATTATTTAGGAAAGTCTTTTAATGATAAAGTAATACAAAGTTCGGAAGATTTTTGCAAAGGCTTATTAAAAGACCAAGCTTTAGTTACTGTTCCGGGAAGCGCGTTTGGGGCCGAGGCTTATTTACGCCTTAGCTTTGCAGTAGAGGAAAAAGTAATTAAAGCGGCAATGCAACGACTAATTACTTTTACTAATAAATTAAAATAATAGTTTTATAAAATGTTTGAGGCTAATTCGGCTAACTCTGATCGCTCGCCTTTTTGTAAATTAACATGACTGGCTATGGCATGGTCTTTAAATTTTTCACTAATATAAGCAAGACCACTGTTGGCGGCGTCTAGGTAAGGATTGTCTATTTGGTAAACATCTCCGGTAAGAACAATTTTAGTTCCTTGTCCAGCGCGTGTAATAATTGTTTTAATTTCGTGGGGGGTTAAATTTTGTGCCTCGTCCACAATTAAAAATTGCTGAGGAATGCTTCTTCCTCGAATATAGGTAAGCGGTTCTATGCTAATCATTCCCTGATTAATTAATTCTTGTGCGCGGTTAGAAGATTTATTTTCAGAACCCATTAAAAAATCAATATTATCAAAAATAGGTTGCATCCATGGGTTTAGTTTTTCTTCTACACTTCCGGGAAGGTATCCAATGTCTTTGCCCATGGGAAATACGGGGCGACTTACCAATAATTTTTTAAAATGATTTTCATCTAAAGTTTTATACAAGCCAGTAGCAATAGCTAATAAAGTTTTTCCAGTACCCGCTTTTCCTGCCAGTGAAACTAAGGCAATGTCATCATTTAATAAGCTGTCTAAAGCAAAGCTTTGTTCCATGTTGCGAGGCTGAATCCCCCAAATGCTTTCTGTAGACATATGTAAAGAGACAATTTGTTTTTTAATGGCATCATAGCGGCCTAAAGCTTTATGGTTGGGCTGATTGGAGTCTTCTAAAACAATATATTCATTGGGGTGTAAAGCAAGATCACCTTTTGGCTCTAGGTAGCGTTGTTTATAAAATAAGTTAATGTCTTCGGAGGTTGTGGGAATACTACAGTAGCCTTCGTAGGCTTGGTCATCACTGCCGTGATCGGGTTCATAGTTTTCCGCAATGACTTGGCAAAGGTCGGCTTTAATTCGTAAATTAATATCTTTAGTAATCAGTTTTACTTTATCTTTAGGGTGTTTTATTTTTAAAGACAAAGCGGTTGCTAAAATTAAATTATCATTTTTTTTGTAATCTAAGTCATACTTATGTAAAATATCTTCTGGAAGCAAAGGGTTGCTAGTTACATAAACCGTGGATTTTTCTAATTCTAAACCAACCCCTTCGGATAAATTTCCCTTAGCTCTTAGCTCGTCAATAAAGCGGCTAAAATGCCTAGCATGTCGCCCATTTTCGCCTGGGTCTCTTTTAAATTTATCAACCTCCTCGATAACAGTAATGGGAATGTAAATGGAGGTGTTGTGAAAGCTAGTTAAGGACAGGGCATTAAACAAGATAATGTTAGTATCTAAGATAACTCTAGTATTAGACAGAATAACTCCTTGGTAGAATTAAAAGGTAGTTACTTTATTTCGGCCTTCTGCCTTAGATTTATATAAGGCTTTATCTGCTCGATCAAAAACATCTGTCCATATTGTATCAGATGCCTTTCTTTCAGTAACCCCTAAAGAAATGCTAACACGAAGCTCCTCTTCTTGGAAGTTAAAATTATAATTATCAATACTTTTTCGTAAGCGTTCGGCAATATCTGTAGAAAGAGATATTTTTTGAGGAACTATTAAGCAAAATTCTTCGCCACCATATCTGGCAAAAAAGTCTTCATCTCTAATAAGAGTAGAGCTAATTACTCGAGACATTTCTGTAAGAATAAAATCTCCACAAAGATGGCCGTGTTTATCGTTAAATTTTTTAAAGTGATCAATATCAAACACAATCAGGCTAAATGGTTTTTTAGAAAGCATTTTGGTCGTAATATTGGCCTCAAAAGCTCTTTTATTGCTAATATTGGTTAAAGAGTCAATTAAGGATTGCTGGTATAATTGAGAGGAGCTAATTGTTTCTACATTTCCTTTTTCTAAAAACTTAAAAACTAAATTTCCTAGCTTAATTTGATCATTATTTTTTAATATTACTGGCTTCATGGCGGGTTGTTTTTGTGAATTAATAATTAATCCATTAGTGGATTGTAAATCTATAACTTGCACTTTTTGCTCCAAAGTTATTTGAAACTTTAAATGACTTTTGCTAATACTAGAATCGCGAACAATAATTGACGAAAAAGAACTTCGCCCTAATATTTCTATATCACTAGACAGCAACCATTGTCTTCCTACCAGCTCGGGGTTTCCCACTAATAAAATAATTGCAGGAGGAATACTTTTTAAATTCATTTTATACAAAGCATAATCAGCCTCACTTAATGCATCTGTATTTTCTGTATCTAAGTTTTTGGCTTCTTTCTTTGGGCCATTTGCATTTAAGTTTGCATCTTGTGTTTTTATATTTTCATTGTCTAAGTTTTTAAATTTTTGTTGCAAAATATCCGCTTTAGAAAACTGACCTTCTTCTTTAAGGGCTTTGTTTTTTTGTAGAGCATTATTTTCCGTTTTTTGAAAACAACTAGCTATTTTAGTAAAAAAATTTTTTATTTTCATATATTATATTACAATATTACTTTCCACATGGCTGTAACCTTTCCATTCTTTTAAAGTACCTTGAAACTTTGTTCCATCTATTTTTTTATCTAACAATACATAAACCATCTTAGTTACCTTGCCAAGTTTTTCAAAATCTAAAGAGGTAAGTTCTGTCCAAGTTCCTGTGTTAAAGTATTCTTTTTCTTTACTAAATTGTCGGTATTGATAAATGTGAGTGTGTCCAAAAATAACAGAGTGAATGCTTGGTCTTTTTAAAATTTTTTTTGCAGAATCTGTAAAGCTAGGGAATACAGAGTTAACAAAAGCATTTTTTATAATATAGGTAATAGAAAAGCGTTTTGGAAGAAGGTTTGCAGAAACTTTTATAATCCAAAATAGTAATTTTGTTAGCGTCTTTAACATAAAAACAGGCTTACTTATAAAGCTCCAAACAATCATTTTGTCAAAAGGCCGTACTTTATCAATGGAGGGGTATGCTTTTTTAATATTTAAAACAAAATCAACAAAAAAAATAGAGCCTAAAGATAAATTTAAAATAGGGGCGGGCATATTTTTTTTAATAAAAAACTTTTTAGGATTACTTCGGTTCATTGCCTCATACATGTGCCCATGTTCTATATGAACGCCATTAGTTATGTAAGCAATATTTTTATACTTAACAGGGTGGTTAATGCTTTTGTTAAACAAGCGCTGCACTTTTGGCCACAACATAGACTGATCATGATTGCCAATAACATAGCTAACTTTATGATTAGGGTTGTTGCAAAACTTTTTTAAGCTAGAAAAAAACAAAGGATGGCCTTCAATAATAGTGTTAAACTTATGCACATCTATATTTTCTGTAAGAGTAATGATGTTTTCACCCTTATAATCTACTTGTAAAAAATCAAAAATATCGCCATTAAAAACTAGCTCTACTTCGGCATCAAAATATTCTCCAGAGGAATAATGGGTAAGAAATTCGGCAAAATTTTTATCTGCCCAAAACTCTTCTAAAATATTTACCTGACCAGAGGGAAGATATCTTCCTTTGCCGAGGTGAAAGTCACTGACAACAAGTTTTATTGTTTTCATTAAAGTAGTTCCTGAAAACTTAAGACACTAAAGACAGTTCAGAATTTTCTGCATCTCCAATTTCTAAGCTGATTAAAGTTTGTCTTAGTAGTTTTATTGTATTTCGCAAAGTTCTTTCTTTTTCATTAACCAGATTAGAAAATTTTTGTAACTTTTTCTTATCATTGGCGTTAATTCTTTGTAAAGTGTTGATTTGTTTTTGCAAGTCAGAAATAAATTTATTTTTTCCATCTAAAAGAGTTAATTTTTCTCGCTCTATAATTGCAATACGGTTTTCTAAATCACTGGCAATAAGCTTGTAAGTGCTTAATTTTTCTTCGGTAATCAATTCTGATTCTTCTAAGCTCTTTTTTAGGCCGTCCATTTGTTTGTTTTGTTTTTCGATAGTTATTGTAAAAATCTTTTCTTCTGTTTCTTTAGAGCTTTTTATTGCATCATATTTATTTTTTAAATCTACTAAATCTTGCTCCGAGTTATTAGATCGCTGCTTCCAAAGTTCTCCAGCAGCGGCCACATTGGCATTTTCTTCATGTAAGGTTTCAATATTTTTTTGTAATTCTAAAATTTTGTCTTGAGCAATGCTTAAGTACTCTGCAGTTTGTAAACTAGAGTTAACTGCAGAAGGTGTTGTGTGAGGTGTTGGTGTTTTTTCTACCAAAACTTGTTCTGCCAAAATTTGTTCTGCCGATGCCTTTGCCACATTGACTGTTGGCATTTCTGCTGCAGCTATTTTTTGGGGAAATTCTATTACATTGGCTTCTTCTGACATGT
>JAAOIK010000049.1 GCA_015163855.1 Pseudobdellovibrionaceae bacterium | reverse complement strand
CTAAAAAAGAATTAAAAAATGACTATAACATGCATAGCTTTTTTATTTTTGCCGAATATAAAGTGTATAAAAGTTTATCTAAAAAGTTTGATCTTTCTAATAACATGATTAGTGCTGGATTAACTCTGGGTTTTTAAAACGATTTATAAAAATTATTGTAAGCCTGTTTGCTTGCCCTACTGCCTATCTAAATTTTTAATTTTTTCTGTATAAATTTGCTTTTTGCTGTCGTATTTTGAAAGTAAAGACTCGTATTGAAAAAACAGTTCATTTAAAACTTTTTGTTGGCTAGCAATACTTTTTCCTAAACTTTGTATTTGTTTCGCTTTTTCAATTCTTGAAACAGAAGCATCTAGCGAAGAGCTTGCATTTAACTTTAGACTTTCTTTTTCTAAATTTTTTTCTTTTTCTGCAATATTTTTTTCTAAAACATCTAATTGCTTTTTTATAGGTCGTAAAATATGGTTTTTTTCTTTTACTAAATCTTCTCTACTTTGAAACTTTTTATTTATTGTACTGTCGTCAGTGCTGTCGTTTGTGCTGGCGTTATTCAAAGCCTCTAAATTGCGTTTTTTCTTTGCTGTTTTTGTAGAAGAGCCTGCTTCTTCGTCCCAGCCCCATTTATCTAAAAACTCTTGATAAGTTCCGTCAAAAAATTGCACTCCGCTTTTTTGAAAAATAATAATTTTATTAGCTAACCTATGAAGTAAAGCTTCACTATGAGTAACTAAAACCACTGCTCCTTCATAAACACTAAGTTCATTACTTAAAATTTCTACCGACTCCATATCTAAATGATTGGTAGGCTCGTCTAATAATAATAAATTAGTTGGGTAAGCTAAAATTTTTCCCAACAACACTCGGCTTCTTTCTCCTCCAGATAATACTTTAATTTTTTTATCTGATAAATCGCCTTCAAACATCATGCTTCCACAAATATTATGAACCTGAGTAATACTTAAGCTTGCATTGCAAGAAGCCACCTCTTCTTTAATACTGGCATTTACATTTAAACGCCCAATATTAGTTTGTCCAAAATGTCCTTTTTTTACCAAATTGTGCGACTGCAAACTTCCAGAGTCTGGTTTTAGTTCTTCTGCAAGAACATTTAATAAAGTGGATTTTCCTTTACCGTTTTTTCCAATAATAGCAATTCTGTCATTAGGCTGAATAGTAAAACTTAAGTTGCTAAATAAACGGTCTTCTTCTTTTTTTGTATAAGAAAAACTAAGGTCTTTTGCCTGTAACAATATTTTTGCAGGACAATTTTGATACTGAAACCGTAGCCCCATACTTTTTTCTATCATTAGCTTATCAAAACTATCCATTTTATCTAATTGCTTCATTCTGGATTGCGCCTGAACCGCCTTAGAAGCTTTCGCCTTAAAACGAGAAATAAAACCTTCTATTTGTTTGCGTTTTTTTTCTTGATTTACTCTAGTTTGTTCATAAATTCTATCTTCCTCTTCTACCTTTTCATAATATTTAGAAGTATTGCCTTTAATTTTTTTAACGCCTGTTCTTTTAATGCCCATAATGTGGGTTGCCACAGAATCCATAAAATCTCTATCGTGGGTGATGATAATTACCTCTCCAGGAAAGGTTTTTAAAAAAAACTTTAACCACCTTAGGCTAACAATATCTAAATAGTTGGTGGGTTCGTCTAATAATAGCAAATGAGGATTTTTTAATAACGCCTTTACTAAATTAATTCTAATTTGGTACCCCCCAGAAAAAGTAGAGGGGTGCTTTTGCATATCTTTTTCTTCGAAACCTAAACCAAAAAGTAATTTTTCTGCTTTGTAATAATCGTAATGCTCTTCTTCTGGCAAAACTTGCATACATTCGTCTATAACACTGTTTTTAGAAAATTGAATATGCTGTTCTAAATTTCCAATTGTATAGTTTTTAGGAATAGAAATTTCACCAGAATCATAGTCTATTTTATTTAATAAAATATTAAATAAAGTGGATTTGCCACTTCCGTTTTTCCCCACTAACCCTAGCTTCTCCCCTTTGGACAAAGTAAAACAAACATCGCTAAGAAGCTGGATAGAGGCAAAGCTTTTGTTTAGTTGGCTAACCTGAATCATTTTAGTATTTTTTGTGCCTCTAGTTTATCTTTTGGATCAACATACAACCTTATCATATACCTACTTTGGGCGTATTTTTGAAAAATATCTGTGCACTCTTCAATAGGAACCGCCTTAACCTCGGCGTTCTTTTTAGATTTTATAAATATAGGGTAAAATATTTCTGAATTTTTTACCTCTACATTATAGTAATTGCTCATTTTCATTTTAGAGTGTGAACGGATGTAGGTGATATTGTTGTCTTTTAAAATTTTCTCTGCCTTTGTAGCTTCTGCTTTTGGTTCGGCAGAGTTTAAAAAAGCGGAATGCCATTCTTTTACTTTGGCAAATTCTGTTTGCGTGCTAATTCGTTGAGCCCAAACATTTTTCGACTTTGCTAAAATTTGGTATAACCAAAAATCCGTGCATTTGTGGTATTCTTCTAATTTTGCAGGCAAAACAAATGGCGTTTCATCTTCTGCAAAGTACCGCCTTAGCATTTCATCATAAATCACAGACCTGTGATGGCAGTAAACCATTAAGTACATATTTTGACGAGACAATAAATAGTCATCAAACGAATATAAAGCTTTATGGTCTAAAGCCAAATACACCGCCCCTTCGTGTTGGTGCCAAGTCAGACGATTTAAAATCCATTCAAATTCAAACTCACCATACTTTGTACCACAATAATAAGCATCTCTTTGTAAGTAATCCATTCTGTCCATGTCTAATTCTGAGCTAACTAGTTGGCTTAAAATGGGCCGGTAATCTATGCCTTCATATATAAAAAAATCATTTTTAGGATTTAAATTTTTATTAATTAAACACGCTACATGAATGGCGTCACACTCAAAGTTTTCATTAATAATTTTTGTAAAATCGGATTGTAAAATAAATTTAAGGCTAAAATCTTCATGAGAAGCTTGTCTATCTTCTGCAAATTCGCTAGAAATGTCCGACATATTTAACTCTGATAAAGGGGGCATCACCACTTCGGCCACATGACTTAAAGGTCCGTGCCCTATGTCGTGCAACAGACCTGCTAAACGCACTGTTTTTTTTAATTTTTTCTTAAACACTTCATCACAAGGAGCATTTTTAAAAATAACATCAAAGGCTTTGGACACTAAATGACAAGTTCCTAGGGAGTGAATAAACCGACTATGGCTAGCTCCTGGAAAACTAAACTCCGTAAACCCCAGCTGTTTAATAAAGCGTAAACGGGAAAAAAAAGGATGTCTTAAAATTAAGTTCTCTTCACTACTCACTGCAATAAAACCGTGAAAAGGGTCTCGAATTTCTAACATATAAGCTATCTCCCTAAAACTATAGACCTTTTTAAAAACACAAAATAAGCCATGTCCCTACAGGCATTTAGTATAGTACTAGGTAGCTTATTTTACGCATTATGGCAAGTGACTCCCAAGGGCAAGAGTGGTAAATACTTTTTATAAATCGTGATATTTAAACACCAAAGGACTGTTATGCAAACTTACCTTAACCTTTTAGAAAAAGTATTAGCAGAAGGACAAGTAAAAACGGATCGCACACAAACGGGAACTTTAAGTTTGTTTGGTCATCAAATGCGCTTTGATTTAAAAAAAGGCTTTCCTTTACTGACTACAAAAAAATTACACCTACCTTCTATTATACACGAACTTTTATGGTTTTTGTCGGGAGATACCAACATAAAGTATTTAAAAGATAATTCTGTAAACATTTGGAACCCCTGGGCCGATGAAGAAGGCAATTTAGGACGAGTTTACGGGGCACAATGGCGCGATTGGAGAAATTCTAAAAACCAATCGGTGGATCAAATTACCAATGTTATTGAACAGATAAAAAACAACCCCGACTCTAGAAGACACTTAGTTGTGGCTTACAACCCTGGAGAAGTAAAAGACATGGCCCTTCCTCCTTGCCACGCTTTTTTTCAATTTTATGTTTTGGGAGGAGAGATTTCTTGCCAGCTTTACCAAAGAAGCTCTGATGTATTTTTAGGTTTACCTTTTAATATTGCCAGCTACGCCCTTTTAACTCATATGGTTGCTCAAGTTTGTGATTTACAAGCTAAAGAACTTGTTGTCAGCCTTGGTGATGCTCACCTTTATACTAACCATATTGAACAGGCCAAACTACAACTAAAAAGAGCCCCTAAGACTTTACCAAAGTTACACATTAACCCTGATGTTAAAGATATTTTTCAATTTAAATTTGCAGATTTTCGGATAGAAAACTATTTGCCAGAAGAAAGTATAAAAGCCCCTATATCTATTTAATTTTTTAAAAGAGAGCCGTATAAAAAAAAGCCTTTATGTTTTACATAAAGGCTTTTTACTATTTATAACTAAAACTAATTAGTTAGTTTTACTTTCCTGGGCATACTCCAGGGATAGGAAATATCTTACAAATCACTTCACAAAGTGCTGGGTCTCCAATAGGGCAACTTCCGCCACCTCCACCACCAGATCCTTCTTTTAATTCACCCACAGTAACATCTAAAGAACTTGCTGCGTTACCTTGAGCGTCTGTAACAGAAACTCTAGTTACACCATCTTTTACTGCAGTTAAAACACCTTTTTCATCAATAGTTGCTACTTTTGGATTAGAGCTTTCAAACTTCACATCAGAACTTGCAAAAACAGCGTGAAAGGCCTGCGTTTTTCCCACCGATAAAGTTTTTGTTGCAGGAGCTACAAACATTTTTTTGTTCACTAAGCTTTCCATAGCTGCACCCATATCAATGCGGCAGTTACAGGCAGTTTCAATGTCCACTTGAGCACCACTAACTTGAAGTAAAGAGCGCAGTTCTTCACCAGTTAATTTATCATTTTGTGATAACAATAAAGCCACAGCTCCAGCAACTAAAGGCGTCGCCATAGATGTTCCTGATAAGTTACCATATTTATTTCCTGGTAAAGTACTTATGATTTTTAAACCAGGAGCTGCAATATCCACTCTTCCGCGTCCGTAGTTAGACCATTGTGGTTTTTCATCTTTAGATCCACTAGCAGCAACCCCAATAACATTTGGAAATTTAGAGTTTACTGGGTAAAAACCAACTTTATCATTAGACTTACCACTGTTACCTGCGGCAGAAATAAAAATTAAACCCGCTTTATCTGCTCTTTCAATAGCTTCAATTAAAGCCTTAGCTTGTGCAGCACCCACTTGAGCACCCCAACTTGCAGAAATTACTTTTGCACCATTTTTAATAGCAAAATCAATAGATTTAATAGCAGCATCTAAATCTCCACCAGATCCACTAATAAAACGAAGAGGCATAATAGATACTAAAGGACTTGCTCCTAAAATTCCATTAGCAGCTGTTCCTGTTGCTCCAATAATCCCAGCACAATGTGTACCGTGACCTGGATTTTTGTCATCCACTGCAGTATCTGTTGGGTCGTCATCACCATCTAAGTAATCGTAACCATCAACAATGTTACTAGCTAAAGACTCGTGAGTTAGTTCTACCCCTGTATCAATAACAGCAACAATAACTTTTTTAGAACCTTTGTTTCCTGCTAATTCCCAGGCTTTTTCTGCATTAACTTTTTTAATAGCCCACTGATCGCGATTAGCTAAAGTTTTTACAATCTCTGAAGCTTTAGGACTAAATAATTTTATACGAAAATTTTTAACTACATATTCTACCGAGGGATCTTTATATAGTTTTATTAAAGCAGAAACTTCCGTACCATCTTTAATATCCACTTTAACTAAGTTTCCTGCTTCATGAAATCCTAGAACTTTCATTCCTTTTACTGTTTTAACAGAAAATAAATCATGACTAGTTTTTTTCTTTACTAAGTATTCTGCTGCTTGTGCCGAAAAAGAACCTGCTAGCAATAAGCTCAATATCATTTTTATCCGTAACACTAAAACCTCCGTTTTTTATTGTTATTAAGTCTAGTCCAACTAGACTCATACAAATCCTAGAAAAAAAACAATTGGATGTACAGCTAGGCTGAAGTTCATATTTTAAAAATTGATTATTTTCTTTAATGTTTGCCAAAAGAAAAAGTAATGCACTTTCCAGACCTTTAGGTAGAGTTTAGCGAAATTTAAGCGATTTATTTTAAAAAAAATGCTTTTCTATAAAACTTTTTTTTAAAAAAGCTAGCGATAAGCAAAAAATATTTCCTAAAGTCTAGTTTTTTAAATTTATTAGTATTTACACAAGGTGTTAAAGTTTTTTAGCTCGCATACAAAAAAAACGGTAAAAAAATTCTTTTTATTTTTTAAAAAAGGTAGTTAGTAATAGAAAGTATTAATGAAGAGGTGTTTTATTTTGCCGCTTTTGCAGGCTTGTCTTTAAATAGTTCGGCAGCGGTTAAAGTGCTACCTAATCGGCGCAATCGCCCTTTTCTTACCACTCCGCGAGTAGCTCGTTTTCTTTTTCGGATAGAGTCTGTTCTTCTTGATGCAGCTGCCATAGTGACTATTATATGAAGTTTTTTCTAAACTTTGTCAATAAGCAGCCTAGGAAAAACAGGAAAATTCAATACATTCTTAATTGCTGTGTCTCCAACAGGCGCTTAAGAAATGGGGACAATAAGGAGAACTCGAACTTGAAGAATCGCAAGGTGAAGAATTATCTACAGGGGGTTGATAGGCTACCTCTTTATTGGTTCTGTCGGCTAACGCAACCTCATCGTAACAAACATTATGAGTCGTTCTGTTCTCTGTGGAGCTTGCTTTTGTGTTTAATTGAAAAACTGCACATTTTTTATCATGATCGAATTTCCAAAACCCTGTGGAGCCCCATACATTTTCCATAGCCCGTTCTAAAAGTTTTGAAGGTTCTGAAGATATTGTCGAACCGCCAGAAGAAGTGGCACACCGCGCTCGATCTTTGTGCCTCATTACTTGGTAAGAACCACAGCTCCAACCCACAGAAGACTCTTTTGTTCCCACAGCATTTTTTACACGATATTCAGTAACCCTCACTAGCTTTCTTCTATCTTGCGGACTCTCCTCTCCCACAGCGTTAAAGCTTAGTGCAAACGACCGACCTGTACCATTACCACTGGCCTTAATAGGAATGGGGTTATTAGGGGCCGTGGCGGCATAAAGAGCAGTTAATCTACGCCTATTAGTGTGTAACTCATTTATAGCATCGAAAGAAGCACCTAAAAAAGACAGACCCCTTCTTCCCAAACTTTGCTCAAAATAAGAGTTGTTTAGGCCAGAATTTCCCTTCGCATAACGGAGGTAAGGATCGTCCTTTTTAAATTCTGCTAAATTTAATAATTGAGTTAAAACTTGAAAAGAACCGTACTGTCTATTAGGAAAAAGAACATGGTAATCTGTTCCCCGCGCGGCCACACCTCCTTCAACAGGCCATATCTGATTCAGTGAATTTGTATTAGACGAATTAGGGTCACTACCTCGTACACTTAACTGTATCGACCATTGTGCTTCACCGCTGCGGGAGTAAGACGCATTAAAACTATTTTCTCTTCTAAAAAATCTTTTCGCTGCTGTTAAGTCAGAATAGGCTGTGGCCTTTAAAAAATCAGAGGATAATTTTAATCCTGCCCCTGGGTTATAAGCCCCCACCTTAAAAGTAAAAAATGTGCCACGAGGATACTGCGACCCTCCCGCAGGGTTACTGCAAGACATATAGGCAATGGTATCAAATACAAACTCGTAAGGGTTGGCTGTTAAGTTGGCATTCACTATGGGCGAAGAAGGCACCGAACCGTCGGTGACGCCCCCTTTTTTGGGACTATCTTTGCACCCAGAAAGAAGCCATAGGCAAAAAAATACAAAAATAATCTTCATATATACTTATCGGACAAGATAAAGAAAAGTTTACAACTCACGCCTATGCTGGCATACATTATTTATGCATTTTTTATACCGTCGAAAGTCCAGTTGGTTGTTGGGTTTAATCGTATTGCTAATTAGCAGCACAACAAAAGCCTATGTTCCCTCGGTAAAAGGCTTAGCACAATTGGTTACCGCACAACACGGCAAGGGCATTTACCAAGTTCAACAAAAAGTTTTTTTTTCTGATAATAAATATACCCTTTATGAAACTTGGTACATTAAAGACAACCTAATTAAACTTAAAAGCTCTTATAAAAATACTTTTAGCGTTTACTCCACTAACAAAAAGCAAGTTTGGCAAGAATCGAAATATTTTATAGCTCCTGTTGGAGAGTATTTTTACCAAAACTTTTTTTTTAGCAAAAACTCTTCTCGTTTTTTTAAAGCCGCTAAAAAAATAAAACTAAGCGTAAGTAAATCTTTTAGCCACTTACTTCGCTATAACGGAAACCCGCAATACATTATTAATAATCTGTCTAATATTTCGCAAACAAAAGTTCCTGCAAAGTACGGACCAAATATTATTATTGATAATTTGCGATTTTATATTAAGCAAATTTTATTTAAAACTAATATTTTTTTACAAGCTTCTAATTACAAAAGGTATACAAAAGGGCTTTGGCTTCCAAAAAATATACAAGTTTTTTTTAACAAACAAAGCGTTACTATTTCAACAATCAAAGTTAAATCCATTAGCTCTTATCAATTTAATCAAGCAAAACCTAAAAACGAAACACCAAAAGAGGTGGCGGTCTTTAATAAAGGCTCTGACAGTTTGTTGTTTTTTTTAAAGCATTTTCGCTAAAAAAATATTATGTTTCTTTATCAAGTTGCCGTTTTTGCACCCTTAAAAAAACCCTTAACTTACTCTTATTTAACCAATGATATTTTGCCCGGCCAACTAGTTAGCGTGCCTTTGGGGAAGCGTTTAGTGCAGGGTTTAGTTATAAAAAAGGGCGTGGATAAAGACGGCGTGGATAAAGACGAAGCGGGTAAGGCCAAAGCGGTTACCCTAAAAGCCGAAAAAAAGGAAAAAGCAAATGCGGTGGCAGAAAAAAGTAAAAAAACATTTCCCATAAAATCTATAAAAGAAATTCACGAAATGGACTACCCCGTTACAGAACGCTATTTGCAATGGCTACTTTGGCTTTCTAACTACTACCTTCATCCCATTGGGTTAGTAAGCAAGCATGCCTTTCCTCCTCTAAAAGCTAGCACAAGAAAAAATAAAAAAAAATCTCCTACTCCACAAACCGCTTTACAAAAACCACCCGTACTTACTAGTGAACAAAAAAAAGTCATTGCCAATATAAAAAAACATACTGGCTTTAACACTCATTTACTTTTTGGAGTAACAGGGTCTGGAAAAACAGAAATTTATATGCAACTTATACAAGCTGTTGTAGAAGAAAAAAAACAAGTCTTATTATTGGTTCCAGAAATTTCACTAACTCCTCAACTAATACAAAGGTTTACTTCTCGATTTCCTAACCAAGTGGCTACTATTCATTCTCAATTAACACCAAGAGAAAAAACTAATCAGTGGCTGTCTATTAGCAATAAAGAAAAATCTATACTTATTGGAACTCGTTCTGCTTTATTTTGCGATATTCCTAATTTGGCCTATATTATAATCGACGAAGAACACGAGCAAAGTTTTAAACAAGAAGAAGGTTTAAGGTATCATGCTAGAGACGCTGCTATTGTTAGAGCCAAATTAAAAAATATTCCCATCCTGTTAGGCTCGGCCACCCCCAGTTTGGAAAGCTGGAAGCAGGCACAAGATAAAAAATATTTATTACATCAACTTCCCAATAGAATTTCTTCGCACCCACTGCCTACTGTAAATATATTAAATTTATGCAAAACTAACGAAGAAGTAGACATTAGTAAAAAACCAAAATTTTTTAGTAAAGATAAAAACATTCCCTTTTGGCTACATGCTAAATTGTTAGAAGCTATAAAAAATACTTTAGAAAAAAAAGAACAAATTGCTTTACTGCTTAATCGGAGAGGTTTTTCTTCGCAAGTGCTTTGTGGTCAATGCGGATATTCCCCCGAGTGCCCAAATTGCAGCATTCACTTAACACTACATAAAAAACAATATTTAGTTTGCCATCACTGTGAGTATTCGGAAAGTTTTAATCCATCTTGTGCTAAATGCTCATCACAAGAATTAAAACCAGTGGGCTTAGGAACAGAACAAGTAGAGCAAGATTTGCAACAGCTATTTCCACAAGCAAATGTTGCGCGAGCCGATAGAGATGAAATTACAAAAAGAGAAGATTACGAAAATTTAATTAAAAATATGGAAGAAAGAAAAATAGACATATTAATTGGTACACAAATGATTGCAAAAGGCTTAGATTTTCCTCACCTTAGCTTAGTTGGTGTTTTATTAGCGGACAGTAGTTTTTATTTTCCTGATTTTCGCAGCAATGAAAAAAGTTTTCAATTATTAGTGCAAATGAGTGGCCGCGCAGGAAGGGCCGAAAAAAAAGGTGAAGTTTTTATTCAAAGCTTTAACCCCGACCACCCTTGTTTAGATTTTGTTGCTACGCAAAATTATATCGACTTTACAAAGGCGGAATTAAAAAACAGAAAAGACTTTATGTACCCTCCTTTTAATAAAATTGCTTTAATAAAAGTACATAGCCTTAGTGAACATTCTTCTAACCAGTACGCAAAAAATTTAGTAAAGCTAGCTAATCAATGGATTAAGCAATATGCTTTTTACAAAAATATTGTTGTTAAAGGCCCCTCGCCGGCTACCTTATTTAAAGTACGCAATAAATACCGCTATCAAATTTTAATTAAATCTGATGATTACAAAATGCTAAATCACTTTTGCAAAGAGCTGCTAAACAATAAAATTAAAAAGCCTTCTAATATTAAGTGTGATGTTACTATCGACCCTATTAACTTTCTATAATCAACTTGCTTGCTTCTTGAAAAGAAGTCCACAAAGCGGGAACAGAAGTGCTAGGGTACACTTTAGAACTAATTGCAAAAAATAAATTTTTATTTTCTTTTTTACAAGCTTCGTTGATAACATTTTGGCTATCTAAAACTAATTTATTTTTTTTACCAGAAAAGCCTTTAAAAAATTTGTTAGAATACAAACTAGTTTCTACAATAACTTTTTCTTTAGAAGTTATTTCTAATAACTGAGGGCAAATGGTTTGTATTTTTTGTTTTAAATAATGTATCGCCTTTATAGATAGGTCGGTATTAAATTCAAAATCTTCGTAAGGAATAAAACAAGTCCAATAAGATTGGCCCTCTTTTACCCTTCCAACACAATGTTGAAAGTTTTTATTTTGAAAAATGTGTAAATCTTTTTTTTCTAAATCCTCTTTAAAAAGATCGGTGTTTTTAGGGTGCGTAAGCTTTAAATGTACAGCTGTATATAAAAAAGGTTTTAAAGATTTAGAAAAAGAAATTAATTCGGGGGCTAGGTTACAAAAGTTTTCTAAGTTTTGTAGAGAATTTAAAGAAATTAATTTTTTTGCAGTAATTTCTTTTTCCTCAGAAGAAACTTGCACTTTATAAAAAGAATTTTCTGCATTTTCTTTTTTAACTTGAACTAAGCCAAAGGTGTCTGGCTTACTTAAGGCTCTTTGTTGAGTAGTCCAGTCCATCATGGCATCTAAAGAAAGAACTTGGCTATCTTCTTCGTATGCTTTCCACAACGGCGATGCTTTTTGCTCTTTGTGAGGTAAAATATTTACCTTTAACTTACATTTGGAATCTATCAGCGTGCAATCTAAAGTGGATTCAAAATTAATTAAAGCCTGTTTTTGTTCTTCTGTGTTTTCTAAACCATAAAAAAATTCAAAATAATTTTCTTCATGATTAAACACCTCTAATAAAGCCACAGAAAAACCCTTGCTGTTTAAGTGTTTTTTTAAAGTCTGTGCTAAAAAATGAGTGCCAATTAAAGCCACATCATATGTTGTATTTGTCACAACTAACCTCGGTTACTTTTAATAACGATAATATTCTGGCTTAAATGGCCCTTTTTTATTTAATCCTAAGTATTTTGCTTGCTTGTCGCTTAATGTGCTTAACTTAGCACTCACTTTTTGTAAGTGCAAAAAAGCCACTTCTTCGTCTAAAGTTTTAGGAAGCGTATAAACGCCGACTTTATATTTATCTGTGTTTTTATTTTTCCATAATTCCATTTGTGCTAAAACTTGATTGGTAAAAGAATTACTCATTACAAAAGAGGGGTGCCCTGTGGCACAACCTAAATTCACTAACCGCCCTTTGGCTAACACAATAATTTCTTTTCCATCGCTAAACCTATGAATATCTACTTGCGGTTTAATTTCGCGCATCTTTGTGTTGCTGTTTAACCAAGCCATGTCAATTTCAATATCAAAGTGTCCAATATTGCACACAATACTTCCCGGCTTCATAACTTCAAAATGTTTAGCGGTAATAATGTCACAACAACCTGTAGTGGTAACAAAAATATCGGCTCGCCCCGCAACATCTTCCATAGTTGTTACTTCAAAGCCTTCCATAGAAGCTTGCAATGCACAAATAGGGTCAATTTCTGTAATCACCACTCTAGCCCCATAACTACGCATAGAACTTGCACAACCCTTTCCTACATCACCATAACCTGCAATTACAATTAACTTTCCCGCCAACATAACATCAGTGGCTCGCTTAATGCCGTCGGCCAAAGATTCGCGACAGCCATATAAATTATCAAATTTAGATTTAGTAACAGAATCATTTACATTAATTGCAGGACATTTTAATTGTTTTTCTGCGTGCAGTTTATATAAGTTATGCACTCCCGTGGTGGTTTCTTCAGATAAACCAATAATATTATTCATTATCGAAGCAAAGCGTTCTTCATGCATCATATTAGTTAAGTCGCCGCCATCATCTAAAATTAAATTAAAACCCTCTTTGCCCCACTCGGTAACCGTCTGTTCAATACACCAATTAAACTCCTCTTCGGTTTCTCCCTTCCATGCAAAAATGGGAATGCCTGCTTGGGCTACGGCCACAGCAGCATGGTCTTGCGTAGAATAAATATTACAAGAACTCCACCTTAACTCGGCCCCCAACTGCACCAAAGTTTCCATCAGCACTGCCGTTTGCACTGTCATATGTAAACAACCAGAAATGCGAGCTCCAGCCAAAGGTTTACTAGTGCCATAGCGGTTTCGTAAACTCATTAAACCTGGCATTTCGGTTTCGGCAATAGTAATTTCCTCTCTTCCCCACTTAGCCAATTTATCAAAAATGGCTTTATCTTCCATGGCCTCTTTGCAAACTTTATAATCTCTTTTTACTTTAGAGTGGCTCATTATGTATGATGGTGTATTTTTTTCTGTGGAGTTTTGTAGCACTTTATGTTCCTGGATAATGTTTTTTTACAAAGCCTATTTAAACCTCTAGAAAAAGCCTGCACTTTGCTGCGTCCCTTTTGGGGCTGAACGGTTTTTGCCAGAGGTTTAAATAGGCTCTGTAAAAAATATTAGTACTGTTTTTTGAGGTTGGCAAAATAAAAAAATTAAATTTGCGTTAAAATTTCGTAACCGGTGTCGGTAATAAGAAGTGTGTGCTCAAATTGAGCAGATAAGGTTTTATCTCCTGTTAAATAATATTTAATTTCAGAATTAGAAATAGAAACCTCTTTTATAGGGGTTGCCGTTTCGTTAATCATCGGTTCTACGGTAATGCAGGTCCACGGTTTTAACTGTGCCCCCTTTCCCTTTTTTCCAAATGAAGGAACAAAAGGATCATCGTGAAATTTTCGGCCGATACCGTGGCCTCCTATTTCTTTTACTACAAAGTACCCGTTTCGAGTTACATATTTGTTAACAGCAAAGCCTATGTCTCCCGTGCTGCTTTTTCCAGAGACTTGTTCAATGCCTTTGTTCATAGCTTCGTAGGCACACTGAGTAATTTTTTTAGCAGATTCACTAACATTACCTACAAAAAAAGTTTTGGAACTGTCGCCAAAAAATCCATTTACAATACAAGTAACATCGATATTAACAATATCACCTTCTTTTAAAGCACTGTCATCAGGAACGCCATGACAAATACAATCATTAACCGAAGTGCATATAGATTTAGGAAACCCGTGATAATTTAATGGAGCAGGTATTGCCCCTTTGGACAAAGTGTAATCATAAGCCAATTGATCTAGCTCGTTGGTAGTTACCCCAGATTTAACATAGGGCTCTAGATACAATAAAAGCTGAGCAGTTAATTGCCCAGCTTTTTCCATAGATTTAATATCACTTGCCTGTGATAAAGTCATAAAACCTAGCTTAAATGTTTACTAATAATTTTAGCCATGTCGAACATAGAAACTTCTGCTTTTTTAAACAAAGGTTTTAATTTTGCATCAGCAATAATGTTACGACGATTTTTAGGGTTTTGTAAGTTGTACTTTTTAATATAAACCCACATTTTTTTAACCACTTCTGTTCTTGGTAAAGGACTTGTCCCAACAATTGCCGCTAAAATGGCACTAGGAGTCATAGCTTTCATAAAAGCCGGATTAGGCTTTCTTTTTGTTTTTGTTTTTTTCTTTTTAACTACTTTCTTTTTTTTAACTACTTTCTTTTTTTTAGTAACTTTTTTCTTCTTAGTTACTTTTTTCTTTTTAGTAACTTTTTTCTTTTTAGTTACTTTCTTTTTCTTAACAACCTTCTTCTTTCTAGTAACTTTCTTTTTTTTAGTTACTTTTCTCTTAACTACTTTCTTTTTTGCCACTCTCTTTTTAGTTACTTTTTTCTTCTTTTTTACTGCCATATTGGCCTCCTTATTTTACCTAAAAACTAGGTTCTTTTATAATCATACAAAATTTATACCCTTTGTCCAAAGAAATTTTTTATTTTTATTTTTGAGGATTTAACATATTTTTAGGATTTACTATTTTATCAAATTCTTCACCCGATAAAAACTGTAATTCTACGCTTGCTTGCCTTAAAGTAAGGCCTTTTTTATGGGCTAGTTTTGCAATTTGTGCCGCTTTATCATAGCCAATGTGAGGGTTCAAACTAGTTACTAACATCAAAGATTTTTTTAAATACTCTGCAGAAACCTCCTCACAAACCTCTAAACCTTCCACACACTTGTTTTGAAAGCTTTTCATAGAGTCCGATAAAAGACGAATAGAGTTTAATAAATTAAACACAATCAAGGGCTTAAAAACATTTAACTGCAAATTACCAGAAGCTCCTCCAATAGAAATAGCGGTATCATTTCCCATTACCTGAGCACAAACCATGGTCATAGCTTCACACTGGGTGGGGTTTACTTTACCTGGCATAATGGAACTTCCTGGCTCGTTGACGGGCAATTGCAATTCGCCCAACCCACACCGAGGGCCACTACCTAACCAGCGAATGTCGTTGGCTAACTTCATTAATGCGCAAGCCAGTTTTTTTAACACACCACTTAACTCCACCTCGGCATCGTGAGAGGCCAACAAGGCGAATTTATTTTTTCCACTAACAAAATTTAATTTTGTCTCTTTGTTAATAAATTTAATAGCTGTTTCGGCAAAATCAGGGTGCGTGTTTAACCCCGTTCCCACAGCTGTGCCACCCAATGCCAATTCTTTTAAAAAAGGCAAAACCTGTTTTATACTTTTTTCCACCTGATCTAGTTGATAAACAAAAGCGGAAAACTCTTGCCCCACCGTTAAAGGGGTGGCATCCATTAAATGCGTTCTTCCCACCTTAATAATATTTTGAAATGCTTTTTGTTTTTTTTCTAAACCTAGTTTTAAATCACTTAAAGAGAGCAACAGTACTGATTCCATTTGCTCTACAATAGCCATTCTCATCGCTGTGGGAAAAGTATCGTTAGAAGACTGAGCCTTATTAACATCATCATTGGGGTGAATGCTTTTAGAGCCCATCTTTCCATCTTTTAAAAAACTAGCACGATTAGCAATAAATTCGTTGGCGTTCATGTTGGTTTGCGTACCACTTCCTGTTTGCCAAACTACTAAAGGAAACTGATCGTTCCACTCTCCTTTAATCACTTCGTCTGCAGCCTTTACAATAAACTCTAGCTTAGTAGAATCTAGTAAGCCCAATTTTTCATTAGCCAAGGCCGCCGATTTTTTTAAAATTCCAAAGGCACGAATCATTTCTTCGGGAAAGCGATCTTTTCCAATTTTAAAATTTTCTATAGATCGTTGCGTTTGGGCGCCCCAATACTTGTCTTTAGGTACTTTTACCTCTCCCAAACTATCGGTTTCTATTCGGTATTCTTTGTTGCTCATTTTTTTCCTCCACTAATTACTCTCATACAATTAACAACACTTTATCCGCATTTACAAAAAATACATCTACTTTTAAACAAAGGTGCTTCCTTGCCCACCTTTTTTGCACAAAAATCGAAAGTGTTTTTTTAAAACGGGCTGTATAGATAAACGCATTCCTTTTTTTAACAATAACATTCCGTCTAAACTTTTTAAAAGTTTTAAACTTGCCAAAGGCAAATCTTGTTTAAAGTGTGCAACATACTCTAGCTCTATACAGTGCCAGCGAGGATTTTCTGCCGTAGATTTTGGATCATAATACACCGACTTTTTATCAAAAGAGGTAATGTCTGCAATGGCTTTCCCCGACACTTTTGCCAGCCCCACAACCGCCGATGGTTTAGCATTAGAGTGGTAAAACAAAACTCCATCCCCAACACTCATATTTTTTTTCATGTAGTTACGCGCTTGATAATTACGAACACCTTCCCATCGTGTTTTTTTATCTTTTTTTAATGCATCTAGAGAGTAACTAGATGGTTCTGATTTCATTAACCAATAGCGCATAACTAGTATATATAAAGACTTTTACCCTTGACAACAAGTGAAAAAATGCCGACTGTTTTCTCCGTATGCCAAGTAAAAGACCACAAGACGAATTAGGTTGGATTATTGCTGCAGGTATCGTAGGAGCTGATATTGGCACCTCGATATTTTATAGCACAGGTATTCTTTTTCCCATCGTGGGTTATTACGCCCCTTTGTTTGTATTAAGCTGTTGCCTAATGATGTGGCTCTTTAAAAAAACTTACGAAGAAGGTTTAGCCATGAGCCCCTACAATGGCGGAGCCTACTCTATGATTTTAAGAAGTGTAGGTCGGCGAGGAGCTGTGTTTGCAGGGGCCCTTACCTTTGTGTCCTACCTTGCCACTGCGGCCGTAAGCGCTCTTTCTGGTAGCTTTTATTTATCTTCTTTATTCCCCAACCTAACCGCTGTGCACATTGTATTGCTTTCTTTTATTCCCATTATAGGTTTTGGACTGCTAAACACCAAAGGTATAAAAGAACCAGCGAAACTAGTAACCTTAATTGCTGGTTTACATTTTTTACTACTTATTATCATTGCTATTTGGGGAGGAACTTTTTTAATTACTAACTGGAGCAGCCTTAGTTTTGAACGCTTTACTTCACCCACAATAAGTTTATCTTTTAGTACCTTTATGTACGGGTTTGCCTCTGCCTTTTTAGGAATTACCGGCTTTGAGTCGGCTGCACAAATTGTAGAAGAATTAAAAACCCCCACGCTGGTTACGGTACATAAATTATATAAGACCGTAATTATTTTAGTAAGTGTTACCGCCCCCGCCATTTCTTTTTTATGTTTAATTTTACTAAGTCCCTTAGAAATTCAAAATAATATAAATTATCTTCTTTCGGGCCTTGCCATGAAATTAGGGGGAAAATCTTTACTCACTGTGATTGTTGTCGATGCCACACTAACTTTATATGCTGCAGTAAATACTGCTTTTGTGGGCTTTATTGGACTTGTAAAAACCATGGCTAAACAAGGAAATTTACCAGAAAAACTTTTGTGGAGAGTCGCTCACATTTATCCTAAAATTAAAGGTTATCCATTAATTGCCCTACCTTTTGCAGTAATAGCCTTAACCATGTCTGCCTTAGTAGCTGGCGAAGTGGGAGTTTTAGCTAAAGTTTACGAAGTGGCCTTTTTAGGAGTAATGGTTAGCTTTTGTATTGGAGTTATTTTATTAAGAAATCAACCTTTAAAAAAAGGTACTCCAACAAAATACTTATCTAATTTACTGTTTGTATTTAAAGATAAAAAAATTCCACTGGTGCCTTTGTTTTCTGGGTTAGTATTAGCTCTTGCAAGTGCTACTTTAATAGCTCGCGCTCATGCAGGCCCACTTTTGATGTTAGTATTTTTACTAGCCCTTACCTTGCTATTAATGGCTTACTACCGTTGGGGCTTATTAGAAAGTCGCCTAGAGCGCCGAAGTGATTTACGCCTTGGCCTGGGAAAATTTAAAAACCAACTCGAACTTCCCAAAGAACTTCCTCATTACATTTTATGTACAGGAAGTATTCGAGGACAATGGCTTATTAACAGAACTTTAAAACATATTTTAAAACATGACAAAAATTCTTTTGAGCTTGTAATTTTTCACGCAGAAGAAGGCAAAGACTCCGAGGGGTTTTTCTTTGAACAAATTCAAAGAATTGTTTCTCAGCAAGTTGCCCCTCTATATACTCAAGACATAATATTAACTGTTAAAGTATTGCCAGGAACTCTATCCGAAGGCTTACACACTTTGCACAAACAACATAACTTTAAAAAAGTAATTATAGGTATGTGGCATTACCTAGAAGGTAAAAATGTTCGCGACTGGGTTGCTGACCTTGCTACGGATGTAGATGTACCTGCCATCAGTGTAGATGATTTTTTAAAAGACACGCACTTAACTTAAACCATTATAAAAAAGGAATTTATGTCTATAGTTTTATACAGTACCGATTACTGCCCATTTTGTATTCGCGCAAAAAAATTGTTAAAATCTAAAAATTTAGACTTTAAAGAAGTTAATCTTTCTTCTAATGCAGAAGAACTTACAAAGCTAAAACAAAGAACGGGAATGCAAACTGTTCCGCAAATTTTTATTCATGATAAATTAATTGGCGGATTTCAAGAGTTATACGAACTAGAGCAAAGTGCCAAGTTAGACGCGCTTGTAAACACGCCCTCTAATTAAAATTTAATATTGTTATTTAAGTATTCAAATTTTTGAGAAACTTCTTCTATCGAAACTTTTCTTTGATAATAATAATAATAGCAAGGCTCATTAAATGAAGGTTTATTCTTTGGGTTTAATTTATACTTCTTATCCCCTTTAGTTAAAATAGGCAGCCCTTTTTCTTTAATTAATAGATCTTTACAAAATAAACCCAAAGAAGAAGTTTCTTCTAAATTATTAAATGAACTGCTGGTAAAATCGTCGTCATTATCGCTATTAGAAAAATTCCAGTCCTCTGTAGATGCTTTAGAACTAACACCATTAGATGAAAAAGTATAATCTAAATTACTGCCACCTAAGTAGGGCAAAAACAATGCACAACTATGCAGAAGTTCTCGCTTTTCTTTTTTATGAGAAGAAGCCTTATAGCGCCTTACCAATCCCTTTAAGTGCAACTTCATGGGTGGCAAAAATACTTTTAAAAAAGAAGACTGAATATCTGCCATTAAAGACAAGTTAGAACTCCCTGCAAAATTAGGCTGAATTAATCTGTCTTGATATTTTTTATATAAATTAGCTAGTACATTAAATTTAGAAAATTTTAAAGCCACTTTTTGATCTTGCAATAAATAATATCTAGCTATGGATTCAAAATAGTTAGCAAACTTTCCCTCAATAAAAGAAATATATAACACCCCACCAGAACGGCCATTATTAGAAATAGTAGCTAGGGTTTCGTAAGTGTTTTGCGCCTCTTGTAAAAATAAGGCTTGTGTATGCTTTCTAGCATTTAATAAGCGGCGCAAAGGTTTTACAATTTTTAAAATGTCTTGAGCAAATAATCGTAAAGGACTTTTTAAAAAAAACTTGCTGTACAAACTAAATTGATTAAGCAATTTGCTTAAAGAATATTCCTGATAGTCAGGGTCGCCTTTGTAAACCTCTTGTTCGCTTAGTAAGGTATATAGACTTTGTAAGCTAGGAAAAGCTCTAACTTGAATGTTTAATCGCCTCTGCTTTTTTAAAGTATTAATCAACGCAGGAACAATAATCTCTTTTATAAACTCGCTTATTTCTGAAGCTTGAGTTAAAGTGTGCGCTCGACAAGCTGTTTGATTAGTAGACCATTTAACAGACCTTGTACAAGTGTTACTAACTTCCAAACCTAAAGAACTGCTGCTTAAAAAGTAGCGATGATACCAAGTAGACCATTTTAATTGATTTAAATCATAAGAGCTCCACACACCAACGACACCTCCAACAGGAAAGCCCTCTTTTTTTAAAGCGTCTAGGTAAAATTTATTTTTTAAAGGTGGGTTTTTAGGCTCTAAATCTAACTTAGAAAAAATGGATTGCAAAGTTACTATTTCAGTTAAAGCGTCAAAGGTTTCTGGAGAATTAAATAATCTTTCTACCTCTTCAATTAAATTAAAAATTCTATAACTGTGCCTTTCTAAGTCTCTTAAAATTTTAAAATTTCCTGTTTCATCTAATTTTAAAATGCTTTTTCCAAACTTAGGTAATTGCAATTTACCTAACATATGTTCTTCCTCTAAAAGCGAACAGGTGATTTTTTCAATATTTTTAAAGGCGCATTTATAAGAGGTGTAATAATTAGATGATTGAGTTAACTCTTTTAAACTCACATAAGAGTTTTCATTAATTCTTCCTGCATAAGACACAAAGCGCGATACCAATTGTGCAAATCCTGCAATCAGGGGAGCACTAAAGGCACTGACCCCAGAAGAAACTACTCCAGATAATTGCCCCAATATACCAATGCTTGGCCCCACAATATGAGAGCTAATAGAGGCTGCGCATTTAGGGTGCTTTTCTAAATCCTCTAATAAAGTAGACGACAACTGAAAGCTTTGTAACAAGGCATTAGATTTTTTTCTTTTTTTATTAGATCGAAAAGCTTTTTTTTTTAAAACATTTAATAAAAGAGTGTCATGCCGTCCATCGTATGGTGTGCCATTCAGACTTAAACGCTCTATTTCGGAACGAACCACTCGCTCTTCGCTGATGGCTTGTTGCAAGTCTTCTTCTCGCTCTAACATATAACTTAAATAGGTATCTAAAAAGGCTTTGGAATTACTGTGTAAAGATTGACACTCTTCACGGTTTTCTTCAATTTGGTTTAATACTTTTAAAGAAGCCTCTAAAGAAGCCATCACTTGTTCGTTATCTACAAAACTACATTCTTTAGTTAAGTTAGAATTAAACTGCACTCTCATGTTGGGAATACCTGCCCAAACAGAGTTACTTATAAAAAAAGAAAGTAAAAAACTAATCCACTTCATAATATAAAGAAAGTAACACAAAACTTCTTTTTAACTGAAAGGTTGTATTAAAATGCAAATATTACTTACACAAAAATGTAAAGTCTACAAACAGCCTCTGGACAAAGCTAAAGCGCCAGCTACAGACATATTATAACTAGCATTTGCGGAAACTTGAGGGATTTTTAATAACACATCACAAGTATTTTCTACAGATTTACGAATGCCTCCCGACTCAGAACCTAATACAAAAGCCATATTATTGGCGTAGTTACATTGGTATATGTCTTCTTTAGCTCTATGAGACAAGCCATAAACCCAGTAAGATTTTTCTTTTATTTTTTCTATTAAAAATGGCAATTTAGTGGTAAATACCACGGGAACATATTCGGCCCCACCGCAAGCTACTTTATAAACGGTGGGCGTTAAAGCATTTAAACCCTGATGTTCTGCTACAAAAATAGCTTTAACCCCCATTAACCAAGCCGTACGAATTAAAGCGCCTAAATTATGAGGATCTTCGACTCCATCAATGCACAAAATCATACTTTTTTTACTTTCTTCTGCGTTTTCTAAAGTTTTCCAATCTAACTCAAGACAAGCATTTACTTTCAGCCCCAAGCCTTGGTGATTAAAGCTCATTAAATCTAAAAAAGATTTTTTTACTATCTCTGTAGGAATGTTATGCTTCTCTAATAGTTTTTTTATCTTAACAAATAAAGGATCTTGTTTTGTGCGAGAAATATAAGCTTTTTCTACATTTTTTGGTCTATGTAGTAGGCATTCATAACACGCATGTAAGCCTACCCTGTTTTGTGAAGTAGCAAGTTTTGGTTTTTTCATATAGTTTACTCTTATAAATGGTTAATTCTTGTTACAATATCGGGGTGAGAGTAATGATAAGTAGCATACCATGAATCCGGTGTTAAGGTAGCTGCATTATCTTTACTTAATTTTAATAAAGCCGTTTTTAAATCGCTGGCTGAAGCTTTTTCTTTAGCAAATTGATCGGCTTCAAATTCATTTTTACGGCTAGATAAATTACTAAATGGTGCTAGCCAAAAAGTAAAAACCGACAAGGACAAAGAAAACAGAATTAAAAAATTCCATATAAAAGTACCCTCAACCCCTAAACCTTGGTGAAACCACGCTGCATTTAATAGCTGGCCTAAAATAAAAAAAGCAACAAAGCTAATAGCTACATAACGCAATAAAAATTTTTGAATATGCTTGTGGTGAAAATGCCCTAGTTCATGAGCAAGTACGCTTTCTATCTCTGAAGTGTTTAGCTGTTTTAACAATGTATCGAAAAAAACAATACGCTTTTTTGAACCCAAACCAGAGAGATAAGCATTACCGTGACTGCTTCTTTTAGACCCATCCATTAAAAAAACTCCCCCTCCATTAAATCCACAGCGCTTTAGTAAGTTTAAGATAACGGTTTTTAGTTTTTCATCTTCTAAGGGAGTAAATGTGTTAAACAATGGGGCTAAAATAACTGGATAAGCCCATTGCATTAGCACCATAAAACTAACCCAAAATAACCAAGTATAAACCCAAGCATAAGTTCCCATACTTTGTAATAGCCACAAAATTAAAGCAATTAAGGGAAAGCCTATTAAACTTAACAAAAACAATTGTTTAAAAAAATCTAAACAAAATGTTTTTAGCGTAGTTTTATTAAAACCAAACTTTTCCTCTAAAGAAAAGGTTTTAAACAAAGAGAAAGGTAAAGATAATATTATATTTAAACCAACAAAGCTTAAAATCATTAATACAGAAAGATACCAAGCGCTAGTGGCACTTAAAGCAAAGTACTGATTTAATATTGCAAGCCCTCCCGCCTTTGTCCAAAAAAGCAAGATAGCAACCCCCCAAAGTAACTCTACTGAAGATAGTTTTAATTTTGCAATACTGTAACTGGCTGCTTTGGTATGTTCTTGTAAGGTAATTTCTTCTTGAAAGTATTGGGGAACTGTTTTGCTATTTTTTTTTACATAACGAAATTGTCTAAAATTTAAATACAGCTCAACAAGGGTGTGTAGAACCAAAGCTATAAGAAAGATGTTAAAAAATTGACTGGCTGTAAATAGGCTTTGCATTTTTCCCTTTTAAGTTAATGGCTTTGTATTCTGCTTTGTTCTGCTTTGTATTCTGCTGTATTCTGCTTTGTATAGACTTACAATCTAAAGTACAGACTTACAATCTAAAATGATAGATTGCAAAATATTTTCGGGATTTTCACTATTATATATTGGCCTACCAATCACCATAGCATTGCTGCCTGCTGATAAGGCCTCTAAGGGAGTTAAAGTTCTGCTTTGATCATCTTCGGCCAATGCATTATGGTTAGAAGTTAAACGAATACCCGGAGTAACAAAAAAAAAGTCGGGATTTAATGGCTTTAAGTATTTTACTTCTTGAGGGGAGCAAACAAAACCATTTAAGCCAGACTGTTTAACTAAAGATGCAAGAGCCTTTACTTTATCTTTAATTGCCCCTTCTTTCCAGTGAGGTAATTGTTGCTCTTCAGAAAAGCTAGTTAAAATACTTACTACTAAAATTTTAAACGGCCTGGACTTATTGGCTTCTTCTTGAAAATTATAAAGTAACGACAAAGCTTCTTTTCCAACAGACGCATGTACAGTAACAAAACTAGCACCTAAACGAAAACTTTCCTTTACCGCAGCTAAAGTTACCGAAGGAATGTCATGAAATTTAAAATCTAAAAATACAGGAGCTATTTCGGATGCTTTTTTTATAAAATCCCAGCCCGCTTGTAAAATAAGTTTAGGGCCAAGCTTTACCCCTCCAATATTATCGTGATGAGCTTGCAAAAACTTCCACGCCTCTTCGGGATCTTTTTTATCTAAAGCTAAAAAAAAAGGATATTTTAATATGGGTTGCATTTTATAATTTTATTTTTTCTAAAATAGTTTTTACTACGGTATTTACAGGAAGCAATTTTTTGTCATGGGTTTTTCTTTCTACCAACTCTACCCCTCCCTCTTTTAAAGACCTTGCTCCAAAAGTTAAACGCAAAGGCATTCCCAATAAGTCGGCATCTTTAAACTTAAAGCCTGGTCGTTCTTTTCGGTCATCTAGTAAAACGCTTACTCCCTCGCTGATTAAAGCTTGATAAACTTCTTCGCAAATTTTACTAACTTGCTCGTCTTTAGGGTCTAGCAAACAAATATGCACTTTATACGGAGCTAAAGCCATTGGCCAAATCATTCCGTCTTCGTCATGAGACTGCTCTACTATGGCTTGCATAAGCCTAGAAACTCCCATGCCATAACAGCCCATTTCCACAGGGCAGGTTTTTCCATTACTGTCTAAAAACTCGGCTTTTAATTTTTCAGAATAGGTTGTTCCTAAATAAAAAATATGCCCCGCTTCAATGCCTCTGTATTCCACTAACTTTCCCTTTCCGTCAGGAGATAAGTCGCCAGCCACTGCCCATCGTAAATCGAAAAATTCTTTGCAAGAAAAATCAGAATGATTAACATTTTGCATGTGATAATCCGTTTTATTAGCGCCCACAGTATAATTAACTAACTCTTCAACAGAAAAATCTGCATAAATTTTTGCCTGACCTTTTAAATTTACTGGTCCACAACTGCCAGGGTTAGCCCCCGTTAATGCTATTACTTCTTTTTCGGACAACAACTCCACCTCGGTGGCCTTTAACAAGTTTTTTAATTTGTAAGGATTAACATCATAATCGCCACGAACTAAAATCACCACTGGTTCTATGCATTCTTGTGTTTCTTTTTTTACTGTTTTTTCTGTTTTAATATTAAAAAATAAAGTTTTTACTAATTGATCTTCTTTTATACTTAAAAACTTTGATAAATCGGCTATGCTTTTTATGTTTGGTGTTTCAACAAGCTTTTGCTTTAATTTTTTCACCTCTTCTTTGTTAAAGTTTTCTTTAAATAATTTTTGTCTTTCTTTAGTAGATAAAGTTTTACAAATTTCACTGTTAGCTGCAAAGTCACTAGCATCAGACACTAAAAGCATATCTTCACCACTGTCTGCCAATAAATGGAACTCATGAGACTGACTTCCTCCAATATCCCCTGTGTCGGCTTGAACAACACGATAAACAACCCCTAATCTGTTAAAAATATTTTGATAGGTTTTGTACATATCGTAATACGATTTTTGAGCTTGCTCTAAATTAATATCAAAGCTGTAAGCGTCTTTCATGATAAATTCTCGACCTCTCATTAAACCAAAGCGAGGGCGAATTTCATCGCGGTATTTAGTTTGAATTTGGTAAAAATTAAGGGGTAAGTTTTTGTAACTTTTAATAAATGGTTTTATATATTCAGTAACCACCTCTTCGTGCGTGGGCCCTAAACAAAATTCTTGCTGTGTACGATTTTTAAATCGCAACATAGTGTCTCCCATTTTATTCCAACGGCCTGTGGTTTTCCATAAATCTGCAGGCTGCACCATTGGCATAAAAATTTCAACCGCGTTTGCTTTTTCCATTTCTTCTCTGATAATGCTTTCTAAATTACGAATAACTTTTAAAGCAAGGTGCCCGTAAACAAAAATTCCTTGGCTTATTTTTTTAATATAGGCAGCCCTTAACAAAAGCTGATGGCTAATTAATTCTGCCTCTGCCGGCACTTCTTTAGTAGTAACAATTCCAATGTTTGTCCAGCGCATACAATTATCCTTAAAGTTATATTATTTGCTTGATGTCTTGAAGATTTAAATTTTGCTTTTTATAAACGATATAAATTTTTTCTATAAAATTTTTTAATTCTTTAATATGAAATTTCCATTGATGATTTAATAAAAAATTTAAAGCCTCTTTATCTAAAAACTTTAACGCACAAGGTTCTTTTTTAGAAAAGTGTGACAAAAAATAAAAAATTAAATCTTGCAAGTCTTCTTTTCTTTCAGATAGCGGTGGCACTTCTATTATTTCTTCAAATGCTTCGTATAGTTTTTTTAAAAATGTTTTTTGCTTTACTTTTTCTTTTAAATTCGATGCCGTGCTAGCCAGTATATGAACATCACTGCTATGTTTTTTATCAGAACCTACAGACTGGTATTGTGAGGTTTTAATAAAATTATATAACTGTTCTTGGGCTTCTAAGTTTAAAAATTCTATATTTCTTAAAAACAAACTGCCTTTATGGGCATAAGATAGTTGTGACCGTTGACCTTCCTCTTCAGAAAAGCGAAAAGCTTTTTCTCGCCCAAAAATCTCTTCTATCTGTAAGTTTTGCGCAGAATGAGCACAAAAGTAAGAAATAAAATCATAAGAAGAACGACCTCCCATATAATGAATGTTTTTTGCTAAAATTTTTTTTCCTAAAGAAGCTTCTCCGTAAATCAATACAGGAGAAGAAGACTTACTAAGCGCTAAAATATTTTTTTTGCAATTTTTTATAAAAGAACTACTTCCTATTAAACTAATATCTTCGCGCAACCTAGATAATAAAAGGTTTTTTTCTTTTTTTTCTTTTTGAAAAATTAAAATCTGTTTGATTAAAATATGTAATTTATCAAAAACCAAAGGTTTTTCTAAAAACCCCCAAGCCCCTACTTTTGTAGCTTGCACTGCGGTTTCGATGGTGCCATGACCTGACATCATAACAACTTCTGCTAAACTGCCTTTAGATTTAATTTCTTTTAAAACATCTAGCCCGTCTAAAGAGCCCGGCATCCAAATATCTAATAAAACAATATCTGGCCGAAAACTAGCACTCAACTTAAGAGCCTCTTCTCCATTAAAAGCGCCTTGTGCCTCGTAACCTTCATCTGCTAATAAATCTAACAAAACTTGCACAATAGAAGGCTCGTCATCTACCACTAAGATTTTTGTTTTCATAATAAAATTACTATAGCGTAATTTTTAAAGTAAACAAATTTATTTTTAAAAAACTTATGCAGGAAAAGTAAGTATTACCTCGGCCCCTTTTGTGGGTAGATTTTTTATACTTACCGACCCTTTATGTTCTGTTAAGATTTTATATACTATGGGAAGGCCCAGCCCTGTTCCAAAGGCTTTATCCGTAACATAAGGTTCAAAAACTCGACTAAGCATGTCTGGTTTAAACCCAGGTCCGTTATCAGAAAAAGTAATCTGCACATTCGCGCCTTTTTGAACCACCCCAATCTTCACCTCTTGGGACTTGGAGGAACTCATGGATTCAATACTATTAGCAATTAAATTTGTAAACACCCTGTTCATTTGTTCTTTGTCAAATAAGCAATCCAAACTGGGCAAGGTGGTATTTAAAGAAAATTTTACCTCGGGGTGAGACTCTGTGCAAAACAAAACCACATCTTTTAGTAAATCTATAATGGAATGTTTTTTTAAATTAGTTTGAGGAAGTCTTGAAAATAACGCAAATTCGTTTACTAAATTTTTTAGTATATTTGTATGCTCTATTATCATTTTAATGCTTTTATTAAACCTTTCGTCATTAAGAGTTTTAGAAAATAATTTATTTAGCCTTTGTGCAGACAAACTAATAGGGGTTAATGGATTTTTTATTTCGTGGGCCATGCGTCTGGCCACCTCTGCCCAAGCCTCTACTCTTTGTCTTTTTAAAGTTTCCGCCTTAGATTTACGAATTTCTTCTGCCATAAATTGAAAGTCTTTTAGCAGTTGCTCAAACTCTTTAGAGGTCGATTTATAGTCTAAAGATCCAAATAAAGACAAATCTTTTTCGTCTAAAATACTTCCTTTAGCAATTTTATGACTAGCTTGGCTTAACAACTCTACAGGAACAGTTAATCGCTTGGCTAAATAAAAACCAAACCAAGTAGCCATAAATATAATAACCAAAACCATTACGATTAAAGTAGAAAAATATATCATTTTAGAAGAGGTAAAAATAAACGATTTTTTATTTAAAACCTTATACACTTCGTCAATATCTTTAGCTTGCGTTAAAAAATGGGTAGAAACAAAAGTCCCCACAGAAAGGACTCTAACTTGGCCCTCTAAAACAAAGGTGGCAAAACTTTCTACAAGGCTTTGCGACCCAAAAACAGACACTTTGCTAAAGTTTTCTCCTCCTACCAAAGGTTTGTTAACTTGTGCTCTAGGTCCGTTTTCTTCAAGCCTTTTCCATTCTTTTTTTGTATACAGCATTACTTTATCTAAAAAATATTGTTTTTTAAAACTCGCCATAAAGTTTGCCATTAATCGATTTTTTTCTTTTTGATTAAGCCTCTTCCATCGACCCTGATGAGATTTTAATTGTTCTTGAAAAACATGGGCCACTTTATAATTGGTACGCTTTACACTATCTTGATAGTAATCCCCTACATTTACTACTTTGGCTAAAGCGTCTGTGATTTTATAATCAAACCATTTACTAAAACTATTATTTAAATAAAATACCGACAAAATAGCTACAATGCCTGTGGGGATAAAGCTAAAAAATATAAATGCAGAAATTAATTTTGTTTTTAAACTTTTTCCAAAGATTTTTGAATAATCTCCAAAAATTTTAGTGAAATTTTTAAAAATCAAAAATCCTAAAAGTAAAAAAATAAGAATATTAAAGTTAATTAGTGATAAAAAAAAGAAAGTGTCGCTAAAAGATAAGCTTCGACTAACTTGTAGTAAATATAACTCTACCCAAGTTAAAAATAAAAAAATACAAAATAAAAAAACAATCGCTTTAATTTCTTTTTTCTTTTTCTTATTATCTTCAAAAAAATAAAAGCGCTTTGTAAAAGGTGTTTGCTTCAAAGTAGTTTAAGATTAAAAGAAAAAGCATTTCTTGTCAAAAAATAGCATGCTCCGTATAGTAAATAAAAACCCCTGTAAACCACCAATACAGACAGCAGAAGCATTATTATGACTTTTAACAAAAAAAAACTTAAACAAGAGCCTATTTCGCCCAGTATATTTAATACCAAAAAGTTGGTTTACTCCTGTGAGGATTGTAGTTTTTTTATTAATGAGAAAAAAACTTGCGAAATAGGCTTTAACTCTAAATTGTACCAACAAGAACAGCAAAATAGTTTGTACAACAAAGAGGGAAAATTAAATATTTGTCTTTTTTTAGAAATAGACTAACCAAAATTTATATTGACCAGTAACAGTAGTTATAAAAATTACTTAAACCAAGAAGCCACTTTAGAAAGCAAACCTAAAGAAGCTCCCCCCGTTGTCCCTTTTCTAAAAGAGCGCTTAGTCCCCGCCCTAGCCTTAAAAGAAGAGGACTTTGGCTTGGCTTTTTGATAGTGCTTTTGCACTTTAGAAGGTGTAAATTTTTTAGGCGCGTCTTTTTTAACTGTCGCTGAGTTTCCGGGCTTAGAAGGCACAAATTTTTTAGGAGCGTCTTTTTTTAAATTCCCCCGCCTTGCCTTAGTTACATGTTTGCTGTGGTGTGTAGAAGAGTCTATAAAAACGGAGCTTTTATAAGGAACAAAATCTGTAACTAAGTCTTTATCTTCAATCCAACCAATAGGAATTTTTATTTTTAAATCTTCCTCTAACTTCACCAACCACTCGGCATCTTTATCGCTTACCAAACTAATTGCCTCTCCCTTACTGCCTGCCCTACCTGTTCTTCCAATACGGTGAATATAAGGGTCGGAGTTTTGAGGAATGTCATAATTAATAACTAAATCTACGCCTTCAATATCTAAACCTCGAGCGGCCACATCTGTAGCAATTAACACCATTTTTTCTTCACAAGACTTAAACTCGGTAATGACTTTATTCCGCCTAGCTTGAGTTAATACGCTAGATAGTCCCAAACTTTTTATACCGTTGGCGCTTAAAAAAACTTCTAAATCTAAAATTTGATTTTTGTAATTACTAAACACAATGGCCTGACGCCAAGTTTTACTTTTTAATAAAGATAGTAAATATCGAGATTTTTCAAAACGCGAAATGTGGTACAAAGACTCTTCAATTAAATCTTTTTGAATTTCTCTTTTGCTAACACTTAACTCCACAGGCTGAGCTCCAAACTCATACCCCATATATAAAGCCTCTAAACTTAAGGTGGCGCTAAATAGTAAAAACTGACGATGCTTAGGTATTCTTGTTAAAATATATTTTACATCATCAGCAAAACCCATATCAAACAACCTGTCGGCTTCGTCTAAAGCTACCGCCTCCACTTGCCCTAAATGCAAACTATGGTTTTTGTATAAATCAATTAAACGACCTGGAGTAGCAATAATAAAATCCAAAGAGTTTTGTAAAGCTTCCACATCTTTTTCGATGGGCAAACCTCCCACAAAAACTGCTGAATGAATATTTAAGTCCGTACTAAACTCTTTAATATTGTCTTGAACTTGAAAAGCCAACTCTCTTGTGGGTACTAAAATTAAAATATAGGACTTATCCGTCCAACGAGAAAAGCTTTCTGATTTTAGGCTTTCGTCATTAGCGCGACTATTTAAAATTCTATGAAGCAAAGGAAGAACATAGGCTGCGGTTTTTCCCGTTCCTGTACGAGCAAGACCCGCCACATCCTTGCCTTTAATCACTAAAGGTAATGCGGAGTTTTGAATAGGGGTTGGGGTGTCAAAACCCTTAGCTTTTAAACGCTCTAAAAGATCAGAATGAAGGCCTAATGAAGAAAAACTCATACGCCCACTAACTAGCATAAGCCCCTAATAAAGTCGAGCAAAGCTTTTGAAAACTCCTCGCACTGTTCAAAATGAACCCAGTGCCCACTAGAAAGCTCCACTCCTTGGGCCTTTGTGTGCGTTAGCATTTTTGCATACTCTGCGGGAGGTAAATCCTCTGATCGACTTCCATGAATAACTAAAATAGGACATTTAATGCTAAAATACTGAGGGTAAAAAGAGCTTGCTCGCGCCTCCCTTAAACTATCTATCACTCCATTTCTATGAAATCGCCACTGCCATTGGCCATTGTCTTTTTCCACAATATTCATCTTTAAAAAGCTGCCTAACAAATTAGGTTGAAAAAAATTTTTGGTTAAGCCAGGCACCTTTTGTTCAAAAAAGGTTTTATAACTAGCCGTATCTTTAAATGGTGTGGGAATGGATAACAATAGCTTTTCTATTTTTACCCCAATATCTTTACGAGGCTCCATACTAATATCCTCAATACATAAAGATAAAACCTTGTCTGGATAGGTTGCCGTATATTCGCAAGCCACTATTCCTCCCGAAGAATGGCCTATTAAATGAAATTTATCCCAACCTAGCTGGTTAGTAATGTATTCTAAATCTTTAGCATAGTCGGCGGTTTTGTAGGCCTCTTTATGGCAACTGCGACCATGACCCCTTTGGTCGAAAATTAAAATTTCAAAATCGTTTTTAAAGTGAGTGACCACCTTTAACCAATTATTTAGCGAGCCCATTATGCCATGTAAAAACACCATGCGCGGCGCCCCTGCCTTGCCTAAAATTTTATAATTCCAATCACTTAAATTTTGTTGTGTCTCTTCTTTCATAATTCCTTTTAAAAGACAGCCTAGACCAAGCTAGTAATTCGTGATAGGTATTATTTTTACTCAACTACCACAATTATCACAACTGTCACAATACAAGCACATAAAAAGTACATTTAAATTATGGGTATATCAAATAAAATTAATCACTCACTAATCCCCACAGACGCTATTAAAATTATAAAAACACTAAAAGCCAAAAATTTTTCTTGTTTTTTAGTGGGAGGCTGTATTCGTGACATCTTATTAAAAAAAAAACCAAAAGATTTTGATATTGTTACCTCTGCCACGCCTTCGGAAATTCGCAAAGCCATTCCAAGAGCTTATATTATTGGCAAACGCTTTCGGTTAGTTTTGGCACAAAGAAGCAATCAACAATATGAAATCAGCACCTTTAGACAACAAAACCAAGAACAAGACACCGAACTTTTAGGGGAAGACAATACTTTTGGAACTCCAGAAGAGGATGCCTTAAGAAGAGATTTTACCATAAACGCATTGTTGTACGACCCTGTTCAAAAAGAATTGCGAGATTATACTAATGGCCTTGAGGATTTAAAAATCGGCCAAATAAAAATGATAGGCGATCCATTTATTAGAATGTTTGAAGACCCCGTGCGAATATTAAGAGCCATTCGGTTAACTCATAAAATTCACTTTAACTTAGACACTCCCATAAAACAGGCTATTATTAAGCATGCTGCATTACTAAAACAATCTCCTTTATCTAGAATTAGAGAGGAGTTATTAAAGTTTTTAAAACTGCCTGACCCCTCCATAGCTTTTGTTACTTGTCATGATTTAGGCGTGCTAAAAGTAATTAGCCCTAGCTTAAATAAAGACTTTAAACATTTTATTTATCAATCTTCTAAATTTTTACTTTTTAAAACTCAAGACCTTTATAGCGAAGAAATTAAACCCGAAGAACTATTTGCCAAGTTATTTTTTGCCTATATTTATGAAAATCCTTATTATGAACAAACTATTGCATTACTGTCTAAAAAAAGTTTAGTTGAGCTTAATGCACAATTTGGCACTATGCTTTCGCAAGAGTGGGGTTGTTTTAAGTACGAACAAGAAAATATACTAAAAGCCTTAAAGCTGCAGGTAGCTTTAAACCAAGCTCCCAACTATACCTCCCATGAATTACACACCGTAATGCACCGAAAAACCCTTAAACTTGCTATTAAAATGGCGTTACAGTTTGATTTATTAAATTCTGAGGCCAAAAGTTTTTGGTTAATACAAAATGCCCTACAAAAAACATAAATGGAATTGGACTTATCCTTTAAGCTTTGATACAAAACACTCATAAAGAACAATAAGTATTAAAAACACAGGGAGTTGTTATGGGATTATCTGTTCCACAAATTATTTTAATTATTGCTGTTGTAGTTTTAATTTTCGGGCCAAAGCGCATTCCTCAATTAGGAAAATCTATTGGGGAGGCTATTCGTGGTTTTAAAAAAGGGCTAGAAGATAAGGACAGTTCCGCTGCCAATATGGAAGCCAAAGGTGAAAATTCTTCTTCCGACATAGGTTTTAAAAAAGAAGAACCTACACGCTCTAAAGAAAATTCTTAACTACTGTTTTTTAAAAAATTTAATAAGCCCTATTTTACCCAAAAGGATCTTGCATGCAAAAACATATGGTAAAAGTTTACCCCTCTAAAGCACAACTTCCACAAAGTGAACAACTCGCTTGGAAAATAGCCGAAATGGCTTCTACAAATTTTCCCATAGAAGAAGAGGTAACCGATATGGTTATCAATCGTATTATCGACAATGCTTCTGTGGCCATAGCCTCTATTAATCGGCAACCTGTTAGCAACGCAAGATCACAAGCTTTAAGTCATCCCAAAGATGCCGGTGCCACGGTTTTTGGAATGTCTAATAAATTTACCGTTTGTGCAGAATGGGCAGCTTGGGCTAACTCCACTGCGGTAAGAGAATTAGATTATCATGACACTTTTTTAGCCGCCGACTACTCTCACCCAGGCGACAACATTCCCCCTTTGTTAGCAGTTGCTCAACAAAAAAAATGTACAGGAGCACAACTTCTTGCAGGTATTATTACTGCCTACGAAGTTCATATTAATTTAGTAAAAGCGATTTGCTTACACAAACATAAAATTGATCATATGGCTCACCTTTGCCCTGCTACAGCCGCGGGGATTGGTAGACTTTTAAATTTAGACACACAAACTATTTATCAAGCTGTTGGGCAAGCCGTTCACACTTCTTTTAGTACCAGACAATCTCGAAAAGGAGAAATTTCTAGCTGGAAAGCTTATGTGCCTGGTTACTCGGCTAAGTTAGGAATCGAAGCTGTGGACAGAGCTATGAGAGGAGAAAAGTCGCCCTCTCCTATTTACGAAGGAGAAGATAGCGTCATTGCATGGATGCTTGATGGGCCCGAAGCCATTTATCATGTAGAGCTTCCCAAACCAGGAGAAGCACAAAAAATTATTTTAGAATCTTACACTAAAGAGCACTCTGCAGAATATCAATCGCAAGCTTTAATTGATTTGGCCTGCAAGATGAGAACAAAAATTAACAATTTTTCTGACATTGAAAGTATTGTTATCCATACCAGTCACCACACCCACTATGTTATTGGAACGGGCTCGGGCGACCCTCAAAAATTTTCTCCCACTGCAAGTCGTGAAACTTTAGACCACAGTATTATGTATATTTTTGCCGTGGCTTTAGAAGATGGGTCTTGGCATCATGTAAATAGTTACACCTCAGAAAGAGCTCAGAGAAAAAACACTGTGGAACTTTGGAAAAAAATTAGCACCGTAGAAGACCCTGCTTGGACTAAGCGTTATCATGAAATAGACCCAAACAAAAAAGCCTTTGGCGCAAAGATAGTTATTAAAATGAAAGATGGTAGTAAAATAGAAGACGAAATGGCCTTGGCCAATGCTCACCCTGCTGGGGCAAAACCTTTTGTAAGAGAAAATTATATTCACAAATTTAAAACTTTAACTGCAGATATTATTACACAAGAAGAGTCTGAAAGATTTTTACAATTAGTACAAAGACTTCCAGAGCTTACCGTTAAAGAGGTTGCCCAACTTAATGTGGTCGTAGAAGCTAATAAAGTAGACAATAATAGCGCTGACCAACGAGGTATTTTTTAAAAGGCCTGTTTAAATAAAATTGTAACCAATTACATACATGGTTTTATAATTTAAATATAAATTTTATTTTTAATTTTATCTAAAATAATTTTTTCTGGCACTGTAATGTCTTTAGGGTCTACAGAAAATAAAGCCTGTTGTTCGCAACGGATTTTGTTTTTTAATAACCACTTAAGCACTTGAGCTAATTTTTTATTTTTTGCGTCTTTAAAAAATGGGTCATTTTGCAGGGCATCTCTAGCTTTCTTTAATGACCTAGCCTCTGAAGCGTCTTTTTCTTTAACCGAGTAACAGTCTAAATCATATTTTTTTACATCTTCTGGCAACACTCCTAAAAATTTTACATCGGGTGCGCAAAAATTTTTATTTCTAATTAAGCTGGCCGCAGAACCACTTTTTAAAGTTCTATAGATATTTTGTAAAGTATATGCATCAAGGTCACCAAAAAAATATACGGGAATTTTTAACTGGTCTTGAATAGTTTTAACCCAGCCCCTTACTCCGTTACTTGGAACCCCCTGGGCACCTACAACAATGCATTTATTTCTTTTAGTAATGCCATTAGTAACTAAAGTATTGGCCGTACCCTCTGACTCCACCACCAAACAAAATTTAATTTTTGACTTCATTGATAAGGTAAAACTTTGTGGGCGATTTTTAGGCTGAAAAGGAGTTGTCCCCATGCTGCCCAAGTCAATCTTAGCCTTTGTTCCGTCGGGCATATGCTCGGTAACAATTAATTGTTGAGAATAAGTCTGCCCACCCCTGTCATTAGCTACGCAGTTTAACTCCTCTCTATAAATTTCTAAAGCATCACATAAAAAACTAATAATAGAGTCACTCTCTTCTTGCCCCTCAAAATCAATAGGGCGTAATTCAGGATCTTTTTTAATCCAACCTTTTGCCCGGTAATAAACTTCTCTTTTTGTATTAACACCACCGGCTTTTAAATTTTCTAAAAAAATATCTAACAAAAAAATACTTCTGGCCATTTTTTGCACAGAAGACACATTAAGTTCTGTTCGTACTCTTTTTTCCCCTGGAGTAAAAAAGCCCACTTTAGCACTGTAAATAGCATTATCTAAAGAACACTTAATGGCTTCAAGGGTAGGTCGCTTAGCTTTTTCTAAATCTTTTAACATAGTGTCGCACAATGCATAGGCTAATTTTCCCACATCTTTTTGTGCGTGATTCATTTTAAAAACAGATTTTAGCTTAGCCATATTTTTCCTTATTACTTTAATTTTACTTTAATTTTTCTTTAGCCTGAGTTAATTCTGCTTCAGCACTTTTAGCATCGCGGCCTAAAATTTTCATTAATCCTAATTCTGCTTTTTTCTTACGGCTAGCGGGGGCTTTTGTAATCTTCACTAAACCTCCCACTAAAATAGGAGCAAATTTTTCAATGTGCTGAATTTTTCTTTCTAAATCAAATTCTTTTTTTTCTTTACGAATGTAGCGACCTAATTTTTGCCCTGTTTGAATTAAAGCTTTGCGAATTTCTTCCACTAGCTCATCACTGGCATCAATGGTTTCTTTAGAGGCATTTTTAAATTTTATAAATGGCGAAGTCATAGAAATGGCCAAAACATAAGGACCCCCAGGTACACTATTTTTGCTTTGCTGCAAACCATAAGCTTTCCAATTTACACTTTCTACTGCTTTTGTAAGCGCACAAGAAGATTTATCAAATTGTAAAGGAACACGATTAGCAAATCGCAAAAGTTGTAACGAGGCTTCTTCTTTGCCTTTTACATCAGATAACCTAGCCATAGCCACTTCAATAACCACAGGTTTAAAATCGCAAATTCTTGGCTTGCGAGTAACTACACTAAAAAAATCTACATCTCCTATGCGGTGAATACTTTGTGCCAAAGCCTCTTCTCCAATAATTAAAACACTATTGGTTTGAGGGTTCATCAAAGGGGTTTCTTGCAAAGATTCAAATATTTTTTTAAAGTCGGCATCAGATAGCTTAGGCAAAGGAAGGTTCATTAACGATGATTTTATTTTTCCTTTTTTAAATAGTTCTTTAACAGTAGCGTCAGACACTCTAGAAAACCCTGTTTTTAAAAACTTAGATGTACTCATTTTTCCATATAAATGAGAGTAGGTAATAAATTCTCCCAGCTTCATAGTATGCGGGTGAGGCAAGGTTGGCGGCGGAACTCTGGGGATAATATCGCTAACTCTTTTTACATGTACAGGGTCATTGTCTAGCAAAGTATAATGCATCTCTAAGTGAGGGTTTACCAAAGCGGTTCCTTCAAGATAAGTAATTAAACCACCATCGCCGTTTAATTGCACTTTTCCATCAATAATAAAAGCGGCTTTTAATCCGTGCTTTTTAGAAGTCCACTTTACATTGGTTTTTTTTTTAACCAGCCCTTTGTTATTTTTAATATCCACATCAATAACCATAGACAAAGCTTGGGGCATCTTTTTTGTTTTACTTTCTACATAAACTCCTGTGGCGTTAGTTAATTGTGCCCATGTAGTGGCTGCCGAAATACCAATACCTTGTTGCCCTCTTGAACATTGCCCTTTTCCAAATTTAGAAGACGCTAAGTACTCACCAAAAACCGCTGGTAAATCTTGCGCCGATAAGCCTGGCCCATTATCTTCTATTACTATTTTTACTAAATCAGTATTGCGAGAAGAACCTTTACCTATTTTACTAATCTGCACTTTTATATGAGGTAAAATTCCATCTTCTTCACAAGCATCTAAAGAATTATCCACAGCTTCTTTTAAAGTAGTTAATACTGCTTTTAATGGAGAAGAAAAGCCCACTTGTTGTAAGTTTTTAGAAAAATATTCTGCCGTACTACTAGTTTTTATTTTTGACATTCATTCCTTTTTTTACTCTTCTTTTATAATTACTATTTTTCTTTTTCGTTAGAGGTTAGCATTTCTACTACCGTGCTATGCTTTTTTTTAGTATTACAATCCTTACAACATAAGACTATATTGTTTTTTGTACTTTTTCCACCTTTTGAAACAGGAACCTTGTGGTCCATAGTTAAAAATTTTGGGTCTACTTTTAAATCACAATAATAACATACGCCCTCTTGTAATTTATTTTTCCACCAAGAGCTATGCCTTAAATCTCTAGCCTTAGCCCTTTCTTGCTTTTTTTGACTTTCACTAACTAGTATAAAGTCTAAGCTAGCAACTTTTTCTTTAACCATAAAGCCCTCAAAATTTTAACTTTTAATACTACCTACTTTTACAGCTTATTTATTATCTATATATTTATATCCATATGTATAGACTTTATCTACATACTCTTTTAATATATAAACGAGACCGTAAGACTTACACTACAAACAAGTCGTTTTTTACGACAAAGGTCTAGGTATTTTTTTATGAAACTTTATCTTTCTAACTATCAGCGCATTTTTCGTGGCATTTGCAGCATTGTATTACTAACTTGGCTTATTATTGGAGGGCCTCTTTGGACTATACTTGGCGTTTACCTGCTTTTGACTAGTTCTTGGGGGCTATGCCCCATTAAAAACTATTATTATAAGAAAAAAAATAGCCGATAAGCCTTAAGTATAACACAGTTATAAACTTAAGGGCTTTATGCAGGTACTACTAGTAGAAGATAATCCAGATATTTTAGAACTTACTAAAATAAGTTTAGAAATGATCGGAAACCATCAAGTCGAAACCGCTACCGATGGACAAATAGCTTTGAAAAAAATAAAAAGCCAAGCCTACGATCTCATTCTTTTAGACGACATGCTTCCCCTCTTAAATGGCTTTCAAATTTATGAAACTTATAAAAAAACACCCGCCCCACATAGCCCTATTATTTTTTTTACAGCCAATACTAATAATACTAAATTAAAAATAATTAATAATATTGTTTTGGGCTTAATTACAAAGCCTTTTGATCCAAAAGGCCTCTGCACAACCATCGATCAGCTAGTAAGTAATTTTAAAAAACAACAACAAACTGCGAGTTAATACTTATGGGAAATTTATCTAGTAAAATTAGTTTTATTATTATTCTTAATACCCTTAGTACAGGACTGCTTTGTTTACAATTATTTTTTTACAAACAACCTTGGAAAACACAAAAAGACTTTTTATTGTTTAATTCGGCCTTTTTGTTTTTAAGCCTTGTTTATATTTACTCTGTAGGAAGATTTCAAATGCTTTCGCAAATTAAAATTTTAACAAAAAAAATTCAATTCTTTTTTCATAATAAAGATTATCCAGTAAGCACCTCATTACCCTCTAACGAACTGGGAAACTTAGAAGCAACTTTTGATTCGGTAATTCAATCCTATTCTGCGGCTTTAAAAGATCACAAACAGCTAGAGCAGGCAAAAACACAATTTGTAAGCATTGCCAGCCACGAGTTGCGAACTCCTCTTACCTCTATAAAGGGCTCTTTAAATTTAGTTAAAAATGGTTATTTGGGGGATATCCCTCCCAAAGCTTTACAAACTATTAAAATTGCAGAAAGAGAATCTGACCGGCTAATTTCTATTGTAAACACCTTACTAGATTTAGCAAAAATAGAATCTGGCGAGTTAAAAATTAATAAACAATGGACTTCGCTACAATCTATTATTTTACAAACTTGCCAAAGCCTTTATAGTTTAATTAAACAAAAAAATATTAATATTGAAAATATACAAATAACGGGCTTAAAAGTTTTTATTGATGCCGAACTAATTCAACAAGTTTTGTACAACTTACTATCTAATGCGATAAAATACAGCCCCAACAACAGTAATATTATTATACAACAAAAAATTATAGATAACTCACAAGTAGAAATTAATATTAAAGACAGCGGGCCCGGCGTCCCCAAAGAAGATCGACACAAAATATTTGAAAGCTTTAGGCAGTCTATAAAGCCCAAGGATTCTTTAGTGAAAGGTAGTGGCTTAGGCCTTTCTATTGCTAAATCTATTGTAGCACAACACAATGGCGAAATTGGAATAAAAGATAACGATGGACAAGCGGGCAGTGTATTTTTCTTTAAATTACCAAACATAAGACAAGCCACTAAAAAAGTGGCCTAACTAGTTAAGTGTTATGAAAACAGACCAAGATTTTCAAAAAATGATAAACGGCTTAAGTGGCGACTATCTCGATAAAGTTCTTAAAACTGTCGAAAAACTTATTAAAGAAAATAATATTCAAAATATATACGAAGAAAGTCACAAGCTAAAAGGTAGTGGAAAAACTTATGGCTTTGTTAAAATTTCTGATATTTCTTCAGAGGTTGAAGAATTATGCAAACAATTATTAGATAAAAAAGAAGAACATATTAAAAAAAATAAAAATATTATTATAAAAAAAATAAAACAATTAAAATGCTTAACAAAAGACTATCAAAAGCTTAACATAAAATAAACAGCAACATACTTTTAATGCAAAATAATCACGATAGCTTTTTAAACGATATTCAAAACTGCTTAACAGAAAAACAAGTGTTAACTAGTAGTGAGGATATAAAAATTTACTCTACGGATAGCTCGAAAGATTTTTCTGGACATGGGTCTTTAGTATTACTGCCCTACTCTACAAAAGAAGTTCAAAGCATCATACGCTTAGCTAAAAAATATAATGTTTGTTTGGTAAGTTCGGGAGGAAGAACTGGGCTAAGCGCAGGGGCCACCGCCACTAAAAAAGAAGTTATAGTTTCTTTAGAAAAAATGAACAGCATTGTTAAGTTTATTTCTGAAGAACAAAGTTTGCTTTGCCAAGCTGGAGTGATCACTCAACATATTCAAGAAGAAGCTTTAAAACATAATTTAATTTACCCTATTAGCTTTGCCGCCACAGGCTCTAGTCATATTGGAGGCAATGTGGCCACTAATGCTGGGGGAATTCAAGTTTTGCGCTACGGTAACACTCGTGATTGGGTTACCAGCCTTACCGTGGTAACAGGAAACGCAGAAATTTTACATCTTAAGAAGGCTTTAATAAAAGATGCCACAGGTTATGATTTAAGCCAGCTGTTTATAGGTAGCGAAGGCAGCCTTGGCATTATTACAGAAGTTACCGTAAAGCTAAGTTCTTCTGTAAAAAAAAGCATTAGCCTGTTGTTAGCCAGTGACAGTGTTAATAATTTACTAAAAGTGTACTTTCAATACAAAAACAAAACCCCTTTAATGGCCTTTGAATTTTTCACAAAAGAGGCTTTAAAATACAGCCTAGAACACTGTAAAAAAAACTGCCCTATTAGTGATCAACACCCCTTTTATGTTACCGCAGAAATAGAAGTACAAAGCGAAAGAGATGAAGAAGTGTTAATGCAAATTTTAGAAGAAAACTTAGAGCAACAATTAGTGATAGATGGAACCATTTCTCAAAACAAAGATCAAAGCAAACTTATTTGGGATTTAAGAGAAAATATTTCTGAATCCATACACTACAAAAACCCTCACAAAAATGATGTGTCTGTGCGATTATCTAATTTAGAGCCATTTATAAATGACTTGCAACAATTAATATCTAAACTACCCGACAATTATGAACTCATTTACTTTGGACATATTGGTGATGGAAATTTGCACATTAATTTACTAAAGCCTTTGGAAGAAAGTGCAGAAAATTTTCAAACAACTTACAAGCAGTTTGACTTAAAAATATTTAATTTAGTAAAAAAACACAAAGGCAGCATTTCTGCCGAGCATGGTGTGGGCCTTGTAAAAAAAGACTATTTAAATTTTAGCAAAACTCTAGAAGAAATAAATATTATGAAACAAATAAAAAAAATATTTGACCCTAATAATATTTTAAACCCTGGAAAAATTTTTGATTTATAGGTTACAAAAAGACACTGCTAATTTTGTAGTGTTTTTTATTTTTAGCTAACATCCTAGCTATTTTTTAATGCCTAATAAGAACAGTCCTTGTTAAGGCTTACTTTTTTTAGAGTAATCTTGCCATTTTTCTTAGTAGTAAACTTTGTTTTACAAGTATAACCAGTATGATAAAAACAACCATGAATATTTTTACTTTGTTGAATGAAAAAGGTTAAAGCTCCATTAAAGTCAATTTTTAATACCCTAACCTGAGGTTTTCCACAGTCTACACCATCATCGCCAAACCAAAAGTTTGTTATGGCACTTGAATTTACAATCACCTTTTGTAAATTTTTTTTAAATTGGTTTAAATTAATAGCATTGTCTGCCTGTGCGACTACAACACTAAAAAAACAAAACAAAGAAGTTAAAAATAATTTCACATGGCCTCCTTGTGACTTTTTATTTATATAAATAAAACCTACTTCTTTTTCTTGTAAAAACCAAAGAATATCCAGCTTAATGCAGCGACAGAGTAATTTTTACAAAAGAAAATGCTAGGTTTCCTAGCCTATTTATAAAAATGAAAACTAGTGAACAAAAAAAAAGACACTGCTGTAATTTTAGCAGTGTCTTTGTTGTTTTTTAGCTTTGATAAAAAGCTAGTTATTTTTTTTAAAGTGCAGAGTTTTTATTTGTATTAAAAACAAAAACTTACATCATTGGCATTCCGCCCATTCCGCCCATTCCACCCATTCCGCCCATTGGGGCAGCCGGAGCTGCAGAGGCGTCATTAGATTTTGGAGCTTCGGCAATCATAGTTTCTGTAGTTAGCATTAAAGAAGAAACAGAAGCTGCATTTTCTAATGCACAACGAACTACTTTTACAGGGTCAATAACCCCTGAT
>JAAOIK010000048.1 GCA_015163855.1 Pseudobdellovibrionaceae bacterium | reverse complement strand
TCTTCAAAAGATCTATAAGTGTAAGGCCATAGTTCTAAATAGGTAAGACACAAAAAGCTATATAAAGTTTTCTCTCTAGGCTTCATTTGTATGGCTTGAATTAAATAATTTTGCGTTTTGATATATTGAGAAAAAGAATCGGCTTGAAAATTTTTTAAAGAAAGTTGTAATAAATTTTGAAAAGCACTTTCGTCATAAGCGGTTTTGCTAGCAAAGTTGGGCGACCGTAAATGCAATAAGCTAGGTTTTGTAATACTTTGTGGCTCAAACAATAGGGTGTATATTACAAAGCTAAGGCTGCTAACAAGAAGTAAAAAAAGCACCGTTCTTTTGTTACGGTTAATTAGTTTTTTTCTCGACTCTAGGGGAATGGTTTTTTTAGAAGGTTTATAGGCCTTTCTTTTTTTTGGCGACTTTTTTTTAGAGTTTAGGTTTGGCTTTTTAAAAGTAGACCTGTTGGGCAAAGCCACTTGGGGCTCTTCTTTTTGAAAAGGTTTGGTGTCAAAGCTTTTTAGTTCATCAGCTAAAGAGTTAACTAAACTTTCCTCTTCTTCGGTAGAGACTTTGTGTTTTTTTTGTCGGGCCAGCTCTATAGATTTTTGCAAAAACAGGCCGTGAAAGACTTTGTTTTTTCCCAAAGGAGACCATTGTAGAGTAAGGCTATTGGCAATAAGATGTTGCTCGGTATATTGGCCCGATTTTATGTTAGAGGTAATTTCTTCGGTACTGTAAGGACCTGTAATTTGGCCGTTGCTATCTTTAACTAACCATTCTGCTGTGTCATGAGTTTTACTTGTCATAGGCGTTGGCGGAGAAGGAGGGATTCGAACCCTCGGTACGGTTGACCCGCACGGCGGTTTAGCAAACCACTGGTTTCAGCCACTCACCCACTTCTCCACAGGTTAATTAACCAGTGACTTTAAGATGCCACAGGCCGAGGTGTGAATCAAGTACTCTTCAAGTCAGCGCCCCTTTTGTGTATAAGCAAAAACTTGACCACGCTTTCATAGTCATATAATTAAAAAGCACTGCGCCTGTAGCTTAGCTGGATAGAGCACATGACTACGAATCATGAGGTCGGTGGTTCGAATCCATCCAGGCGCACCAACACTTTAATAATTATTATGCGCTCTTTTTTTCACCGCCCAAAATTTTCTTCAAAAAAAACTTACAGAAGACCACTTTTTATTTTAACCTTCTTGCTGTTGGCCATTATATTTTTGCAACACGAGCTAACACAGCCTAAATTTAAAAAAGGAATTAACAGCCTGCTTAATGTTAGCCAATCGGCGGTACGCCTAAGCAAAACAGAGCCCTTAACAGCAAAACTGGTAAAGCAAACTTTGTTTTGGTGTAGCACTAGGGTGATTGAGTTAAATGTAGGCCAGAAAGTTATAAAAAATAAAAATTTTAAATGGTATTTAAACAACACCGCTATAGATTCTTTATTTATGGAAAGGTGGCTGGCAAAGTATTGTCGATTAAATATTTTTAATATTGCCAAGGTTGCAGAAGCAAAAAAAGAGCAAGGCAAAAAACTTTTATTTTGTGTGACTTTTATTAATAAGGGCAAGCAGTGCTTTTATAAAACAGCGACACTTGCCTTTACTTGGAAGAATAAAATGTTTTTATCTCCTCAGTTAAAAGAAGGCTTTAATAAAATTTTATTCTTGACTAATAAAAGATAAATTTTCATACTGAGCTAGCTTTTCAGGTGTAGCTCAGTTGGTAGAGCAGGTGACTGTTAATCACCTTGTCGGGGGTTCGAGTCCCTCCACCTGAGCCAATTTTTTTAGCTTTTCTTATTCTTTAGAAAAGCTTTACATTTTTGCCAAAAGTCTTTTAAATGTATTTTTAGGAGAAGATATGAGCCTTTTTAACATCGTAAAAAATTTCAGCAAGTATTTTAGTAATGACTTGGCTATTGATTTAGGTACAGCAAACACCTTGGTGTATGATAAAAGTTTAGGAGTAGTGCTAAACGAGCCCTCTGTGGTTGCAGTGCAAAAACGAGGCATGGGCAGTGCCAACATGGTGCTTGCAGTGGGGGTAGAGGCAAAAAAAATGTTAGGCCGTGTTCCGGGAAGTATGGAAGCCATTCGACCTATTAAAGATGGCGTTATTGCAGATTTCGAAATTACCGGCGACATGCTTAAATATTTTATTACCAAAGCCACTAAAGTGCGAAGAAGTTTTATTCGCCCTCGTATTTTAATATGCGTACCTTATGGAATTACTCAGGTAGAAAAAAGAGCGGTAAAAGAATCGGCTTTATCTGCCGGAGCTCGCGAAGTGTATTTAATTGAAGAGCCCATGGCCGCAGCCATTGGTGCTAACCTACCCATTGCAGAACCCACAGGTTCTATGGTTGTAGATATTGGTGGAGGAACTTCGGGAATTGCAATTATTTCTTTAGGAGGAATTGTTTATTGCAAATCTATTAAGGTAGGGGGAGATAAGTTTGACGAAGCTATTATTAGTTATGTTAGGCGCAAGTTTAATTTATTAATTGGAGAGCGAACCGCAGAAGATTTAAAAATAAATATTGGTAACGCTTATGCTTTTGAAGAAGAAAGGTTTTTAGAAATAAAAGGGCGCGACACCATGATGGGCGCTCCAAAAACTGTAAGAGTTTCTAGCCTTCATATGTTAGAGGCCTTGGCTGACCCTTTGTCTAGAATTATAGAAGCAGTAAGGGCCGCCTTAGAGCAAACTCCTCCCGAGTTAGCGGCCGACATTGTGGACCATGGTATTGTTTTAACAGGAGGGGGAGCATTGCTTGCAAACCTAGATGTTTTACTAAGAGAAAAAACGGGATTGCCAGTGAGTATTGCCGAAAAACCTTTGTCTTGCGTGGTTTTAGGAGCTGGAAAAATTGTTAGAGAAATTGAATTATTAAAGCACTTGGCTCAACCGTATTAGGCCTTTTAGTCAGCACTAACCTTTGTCCTATTTTGCATTAAAGCAAAAAAATTCATAAACATTAATACACCGTCTTCCGACTATATTTATAGCTTCGGGAGGCTTATATGTTTCGTTTATCACGACTGTTGATTAGTGCATTATTATTAATAGCCTGTTCTTGTTCTGTTGAAGAAAAAAAAGCAGATAAAGATTTATTTTTGGGTTCAGGAGATAGTGGCGGCACGGTCACTTTACCATTTATGAGCGTTACTCCTTTAAAGGGAGGCAATGTGGAATACGAACTGTTTGAACATTTTTTTAATATTGGTTTAAGTAATGATATTAAAAGCCAAGGCTGTACCATTGATGCATCACCAATTAATAGTGAAAGCAAAACGCCAATTACTAGTGAAAGCAAAACTTGTTTGGTAGAAATTAATGAATTAGATAGTCACTTACAGGGATTAAAACTAGAGATTAATGTTCCCCCACAAATGTGTAAATATGTAGCACTAGATAATTACTGGTACTATAATTACGAGGTAGGCAAGGGGCCTGAGTCTGTGGCTATTACCCAAACTATAACGGAGGCAGGAACCACATATCGTTGTGTGGAAGGGTGTGGCAAAGAGGCAAGTCTGGACACAGCAGCAGGTGTTTTATCTTGCGCATATGATTATACCAATTCTCAAGGCCCTAACTGTTGTTTAGGGAGCTACAGTTTAACAATCACTGTTATTGAGAGTGGCAAGAAACCTCAAAGGACTGCCCAAGCAGGGCAAGAGTGGGGCGGCGATTTGAGTGCATGTATTTCTGGCCCTGCAACAACTAATTCTTGGCCACAAAAAGAAAAAGATGGTCATACAACACCCGCACGCGTTTTTCATAGTGTTGAAAGTGGCGGACTAAAAACACAAATAACCATTTTACCACCCGTTGATCAAAAGTCTCGAGGCAATGTCTTTGCTGCTAATTTTTATACAGGAGCATTAAATTCTAGTACTCCCACTGAGAAAACGAAAACGCACCCACACTTTCGTTCTAGGAGCATTAGAATTAACGGGAAACTCACCACCCCTTCTAGTAACTCTAAACTTCCAAGGGCAATAGACCCCATAGCGGATAACAGCGGGGACCCTTTGCCTATAGGCAATGATGCTTATCGCGTTTTGTGTTTAGATGAAGCCTATGAAGTTTTACAGCAAATTAATGTATATGTTCGAGAGTGGAATACTCGGGATAAGTACACAGAATATGTTACTGATGTCACCAACATAAGCCCAGAACCAGATGTCGAAGGCAGGGAAGGTTCTGACACAGCAGACTGTGGCCGTTTTTCTAGCAATAACCCATGTAATGACTTTTCTGACTGGGATGATTCAGTTGATGAGGATTTAATTAGGCATAAGTTGGTTAAGGATTTTCCAGGCTTATAAACTTTAGAAGAAGGGGCAGTTAATGAAAATTATTTTACTTTGCACTTTTACTTTTATTTTTTATATGTTGCTGGTGGAGTTTGCCTCGCAAGATAATGCCGTGGTAAAAAACAGTGCAGAGAGCAAAAATGTTGTGGCAAAAAAAGGGCAAAGGCTAACGGCTTCTACTTTTAAAGCAACGCCCTTGGAAAAGAATCAATTTGTGGACGAGGCTGTGATTGATGAAGTTTTACGATTAGACAAAGAGCAAAATTTTGACGACACACAAAACTCTTTAGAACAAGCTTTGTTAAGTTCTGCAGCAGATAGGCAGTTATCCATAGAGGAAACAAAAGAATATAAAAAACATTTTGTTAGAGAGTATTTAAAAAAAGCCAGACAAGCGGGTTATGACATTAAATTAAATGATCAGCTACAGGTTATTAGCATAAGGCAACGAAGAACTTACAGGCCGATTTTAATTGAAGAAGAGGAAGAATAGTTTTTTGGCCAGCCATTATCGGCAAAGCTAAAGTAAGTTGTAGCACTAATTATAATGTGATCAATTAAAGGCAAGTTTAAAAAGTAACTAGCCTTTTTTAATTTTTTGGTAATTAAAACATCTTCTTTGGAAGGCTGTGGGTATTGGCTGGGGTGATTATGCGCAATAATAATTCCCGAGGCATTTTCTTTATAAGCAAAGCGAAAAATATCTCGAGGGTGTAAAATACAGCAATCCACAGTTCCTTTAAAAATGCATTGTGTTTTAAGAGGATTTTTGTGGCTATTTAAGGCAACAACCCACACTTCTTCTACATCATTTTTAATATATTTTTGAAAATATTTAAAACTAAGTTGGCTGTTGCTTAAACAAACTGCGGTGGACATAGCGTGTTTAACTGCAAAACCAGAACCAGTCTGTAAAGAAATTAACGGAACAAAACGCCTTTAAGCGGGCTTATAAAGGTCCGCCTAAGCTTTTGTTAGAGTTAGGCAAAATGGTTGGCTGAGACATATTGTCTTCGCTGTGCCCACTGTTTGCCGAGGCTTCTGTGTTGCCGCTTTGTAAATGGCTTTGTATTTTTTCTTGCGGTTTAGGTGCTTGTTGATTGGACAAATCTTTTTTATCAAAAAGCCCTAGCTTTGCTAAGAAATTAGATAGGTTGCCTTTTTCGTGCTGAATAATTTGTCTTAAAGTTTGTAAAGGAGGGTAAATGCCAATTTTTTTTTCGGTTTCAAAAATAATTTGTGTAAGAGTAGAGGCTGTAATGTCCATTTTATTGCTGTTATCAATAACACGAATGGGCTCGTCTTTGCGGATCATTTTAGCAATGTCGTGTAAGGTTACATAGCAACTCTGCTTGGTATCGTATAATTTTCGGTTGCGGTATCTTTTAATGATTTTGTCTTCTGTGTTTTTAGGGTTCAAGCTAGCCTCCAGTTTGAATTATATACCGTTTTATTGGGTCAACACTGCCTTAAAGTCGCGTTAGAAAAACCAATATTACCGCACCTAATCATTTGGTCATTTTTTTGTCAAGCAGATTTCATTTTTCCAAGCTAGATTGTAAGTTTTTATCATTTTTTCCTTTGTAAAAATTATTATTTTGCCGATGAAATAGTAATGAATAAATATAGCTTGCTATTGTATTTTTTTGGATCAATTTTTCTTTCTTCTTGTTCCACGGCCTCTTGGGTTTCTAATAAGGCAGCTACTAGTAAAAAACAGGTCACCGACAGACGCATAGACCAAGCCTATTTAAAAGAACAATCTAGCTACCACTATTTATTAACAGAGCTATCTAGTCTGCAAGGAAAGGACAAACAGTCATTATTACAAATCAAAAATACCTTATTATATGATAACGGCAGCCTGCCTTTAAAAATCAGAGAAGTGGAGCTGTTTTTAGAGCATGGTGATTTATCTAAAGGGATAGACCGCATAGATGTCTTGCTGCAAGCTCACCCCAACGAGCCTAGCCTTTTGGGGTTAAAAGCAGTGGTGTACGAGGCACTAGGGTCTTATAAAGCTGCAGAAAAAATTTACAAAGTTATGCCTAAAAGTGACGAGGTTTTATTTGCACAGGTACGCTTAGCTTTTTTGCAAAAACATTTTCAAAGAGTAGTTAAGTTAGCAAAAAAAGTGCGCTTTAAAGAAGAAAGATTTTTATCCGAAACGCAGTATTATTTGGCACAGTCCTTAGAGGCTCAAAAAAAGTGGAAACAAGCAGAAAAAGTATATAAAAATTCTTTAAACTCGGGAGTGAATGCAGAGTTATTTTTATTATTTGCATTAGCCGATTTTTATAAAAAACAGAAAAAAACGAAAAAAGAGTTAGGGCTATTGTTAAAATATAAAGACCGCGTTGCAGAGACTTACCTAGTATTACAAAGGCTATTTACTATTTATGTAGAAAAAGAAGAAACTACAAAAGCTTTGGCTCAGGCCGAAAGCTTACTTGGGGCAGGAGCAAAAGGCTTAGGCTTTCAATTTCAAGTTTCGTTGTTGTACATTGCCGAAAAGCAATATAAAAAAGCCACCACTTTGTTAGAGCAAATTTTACTAACAGACCCTCAGCTAGATAGAGTACAGTTTTATTTAGGGTTAATGTATAAAGAAACGCAACAATTTGAAAAAGCAAAAAACACTTTTGCAAAAATTGTTATCCAAAGCGCTTATTATCAAGAGGCAACTCAAGCTAAATACTATTTGTTAATAAAAGAAAAGAACGGCCCATTATTGGCAGAACAATTTTTAAAAAAAAGTCTTACCCAAAAAACTTTAACAGAAAAAACAAAAAAAAGTTTAAGTTATTTTTTAGTTTTACATTACGAAGAGCAAAAACAATTTGTTAAGGCATTAGATTTTGCTCAAAAAATGATACAAGTTTTTCCAAACTTTGTAGATGTGCTTAACTATGTGGCCTACAAATGGGCAGATGCAGGCGTGCATCTTAAACAAGCCGAAGTTTTAGCCACTAAGGCTCATCAACTAGAGCCAAATAATGTTTTTGTGCTAGATACTTTAGGTTGGTTATTTTTTAAAAAAGGCGACTACAAACAGGCAAAAAACTATTTAGAGTTAGCCTACAACAAAGCCCCTTTTTTAGAGTCTGCCGAGCATTTGGCGGATGTTTATAAACATTTTAATAAACTGGGCAAGGCCAGTCGTCTGTATACCAGGGCCCTTCGGTTGGCCGAAGCGCAAGAGGATAAAAAGCGTTTAAAAGATAAGTTAAGTTTACTTTTTGTGGTGAAGTTAAAAAAGAAAGGCCGTGTCTTTAAGGCAAAGTCTTCTGTAATAGAAAGTCGACAGCCAAGCTCTGTTACAGCAAAATAGTGCTTATGAAAGTCACAAAAGAAAAGTGCCATTGCCATGTTGTGTTGCTTGAGCCAGAAATCCCTCAAAATACAGGAAACATTGGCCGTCTTTGTGTGGGAATGGGGGCAAAGTTACACCTCATTAAGCCTTTTGGTTTTGTGTTAAATGATAAAAGTTTAAAAAGGGCAGGACTAGACTATTGGCAATACTTGGACCATCAAATTTATGAAAACTGGAAGGAGTTTTTATCTTTTAGAACCGCCGAGGATAAACTCTATTTTTTGTCTAAAAAACAAGGAAAAGTTTTTTATAAAGCCTCTTTAAGCCCAGGGAGTTTTCTTATATTTGGAAAGGAGACAAAAGGTTTGCCAGAGTTTTTGTTAAATGAACATAAGGATCAAGTACTAACTGTCCCCATGTTTGGCCCCGTTAGAAGTTATAATTTATCCAACACGGTGGCCATGGTATTGTCTGAGGTCATTCGGCAGATAAAGTTTTAACGAGGGTTTTATATTTAATTTTATGAAAAGAAAAAATGAGATTGAATAAAGAAAGAAAATACATAAACTAGTGATGAAATACTGCTGCCGTAAAATGAGGTTGCACTAAAAGGTTATATAATGTGGTCGTTAATACTTAAGAAAATTTTAGGCTCTCATCACGAAAGAGAGATGAAGCAATTACAGCCTATTTTAGACAGCATTAATAGTTTAGAACCAAAAATACAAAAACTAGATGACAAAGCTTTGCAGGCAAAAACAGAAGAGTTTCGCCAGCGATGGAAACAGGGAGAAAGTTTAGAAAGCCTATTGCCAGAGGCTTTTGCCGTGTGCAGAGAGGCGGCTTTTAGAGTGTTAAATATGCGTCACTATGATGTTCAAATTATCGGTGGAATTATTTTATCTCGAGGGGCTATTGCAGAAATGAAAACGGGAGAAGGAAAAACTTTAGTGGCCACCTTGCCCATGTACTTGCATGGTTTAACCAGCCAAGGTGCCCACCTGGTAACGGTAAATGATTATTTAGCGGCTCGTGACTGTGAGTGGATGGGAAAACTATACCATTTTTTAGGCTTAACCACGGGAACTATTGTGGCCGACATATCAGACGAAGAACGACAAAAGGCTTATGCAGCAGATATTACTTACGGTACTAATAATGAATTTGGTTTTGATTATTTAAGAGACAATATGAAGTTTGACTTAAAAGACTATGTACAAAGAAAACTAAACTTTGCCATCGTTGACGAGTGCGATTCTATTTTAATTGACGAAGCAAGAACGCCATTAATTATTTCAGGGCCGTCGGAGGACTCTGTAGATAAGTATTATGAAATTAATAAAGTTATTCCTAAACTAAAAATGACAGCAGATTTTGTTATTGAAGAAAAAACAAAAAGTGCCACTTTAACCGAAGAAGGAAACAAAACTGCCGAAAATTTATTGGGAGTGGGTAATTTATACGACATTCAAAACATAGATTTGCTTCACCATATTTACCAAGGCTTAAAAGCTCACCATTTATTTAAATTAGATGCAGACTATGTTGTTCAAAACGATGAAATTATTATTGTCGATGAATTTACAGGAAGATTAATGGCAGGTAGGCGTTGGAGTGATGGATTGCACCAAGCCATTGAAGCCAAAGAAGGGGTTAGTGTTAAAAGCGAAAACCAAACCTTAGCTTCTATTACTTTTCAAAACTATTTTAAAATGTACAAAACCTTTTCGGGAATGACAGGAACTGCAGATACAGAGGCTGTGGAATTTAAAAAGATTTATGATTTAAATGTTTCGGTAATTCCAACAAACAGGCCCATTGCAAGAGAAGATAACAATGATGTTATTTATAAAACAGAGCTTGCAAAATATTCGGCTTTGGCTAAAGACATTAAAGAGCGCTCTGCAGAAGGCCAGCCCATACTTGTGGGAACCACTAACATTGATAAGTCGGAACGATTAAGTAATTTATTAAAAAAAGAAGGCATTAAACATTATGTACTAAATGCAAAGTTTCACGAAAAAGAAGCAGAGCTAGTGGCGCAGGCAGGTAGGCTTGGGCAAGTGACGATTGCCACTAATATGGCTGGGCGGGGAACAGATATTGTTCTTGGTGGAAACCCAGAAAGTTTGGCACAGTTAGACTCTGCGGCGGCTAATCAGCCCGAAGTTGCAAAAGATCTTTTACAAAAATACGAAACTATTTGCGCAAAAGAAAAAGAGCAAGTTTTGCAGGCTGGTGGTTTGTACATTATTGGAACAGAAAGGCATGAGTCGCGCAGAATTGATAATCAGTTACGAGGTCGTGCTGGTCGACAAGGGGATAAGGGAGCAACGCGCTTTTACTTATCTTTAGAAGACGATTTAATGCGTATTTTTAATGGCGAGCGCATACAAAAAATTATGAACACTTTAAACTTGCCTGATAACGAGCCCATCGAAGCAAAAATGATTTCGCGAGCCATAGAGGGG
>JAAOIK010000047.1 GCA_015163855.1 Pseudobdellovibrionaceae bacterium | reverse complement strand
GTACCATCAATGCCCGAGGTTTCTAAGTAGACCGCTAATTCGCCAGGTCTATTTGTAAATGCCACGCTACCTATTGCAGTAATCGCTTGAGCATAACTGCTTTTAAGTAAGGTTCTTAAACGATTTAAATCTGATGCCAGTTTATTTTTGTCAGGAACATTAATATCGGCGTCTTCCTCTGAAATTTCCTCTGAAATTTCCTCATCAATTTCTTCATCAGTTTTTTCATCAATTTCCCTGTCAGTTCCCCCATCAGGAGGTATTAGCTCTGAAACTCCAGAACCTGGAGGGGATGTTGTTGCTTTACAAGAGGCTAGCATCAAACATAAGGTTAAACTAACTAAGGCCATTAAAATTTTTTGAGTAGTTTTCATAATTATCTCTCTCGCGGTTTTATAAATTTTTTTTGTTATCTTTTCACCTATAAACCCATCGGATTTATAGATAAAAAAATGAAAAAAAAACAGACTCAAGTCTAGGTATTGGGTGCCATGCCGCTGTATAGCGTTTTGTTAGAAAGACTTTTAGATAGAAAAAAAAACAGTGAGTAAAAGTTTGTTTAAAACAACTCTAGCTGCAAAGAACTTTTGGGTTTAGTTTTGTTTGGAAACTTTACGCCCACTCCTAAAAGTCGTACGGGCTTGTTTTTTCGCATAAAAGCTTTTTCTACCATTTTAGAATAAATTTCCACCGAAGGCGTTTTAGTAGAAGATAGTTCTAAGGTAGTTTGTTTAAAATCATAAAACTTAATCTTAACAAAAAGAGAATGAATGTTATTTTCTAAATTCGTTTTTAAAAGCCTTTGTTTAAAGTTGTCAAACAGCGAAGGAACTTTTTTTAAACATTCGTTAAGTGTTTGCAAATCTTTATTGTAGGTGTTTTCGACACTTAGTGATTTTCTTACCCTAGAGCTTACAATAAGTCGGTCATCTTTCCCTCGGCAAAGATCAAAAAGCTTAATTCCCCACTTACCAAATTGATAATGAAGATCGGTTATTTTCCATTTTTGTAAATCCGCACAAGTTTTAATATTTAAGTTATGCATTTTTTGTGCAGTCACTTTTCCCACACCAGGAATTTTTTCTATTTTTAAATTTTTAACAAAAGGTTCAACCATATTAGGGGAGATGGTAAATTGAGCATTGGGTTTTTTCCAGTCACTGGCAATTTTGGCAAGAAACTTGTTAGAAGCAATCCCTGCCGAGGCCGTTAGTTTTGTAGTTGCAAAGATTTGGCTTCTAATTTCTTTGGCAATTAAAGTGGCGCTACCGTTAAAGTCTGTGCAATCGGTAACATCAAGGTAAGCTTCGTCTAAAGACAAGGGCTCAATTTGCGAGGTAAATTGTTTAAAAATCGCTCTAATTTTTCGACTTGCTATTCTGTATTTTTCCATATGAACGGGAACTAAAATTAAATTAGGACACAACTTTAAGGCTTGGGAGGTGGGCATGGCCGACCGAACCCCAAACTTTCGCGCCTCATAGTTGGCCGTAGTTAAAACGCCTCGTCGATCAGCCGCCCCTCCCACAGCCACGGGTTTGCCTTTTAACGAGGGGTTATCTCGCACTTCCACAGCGGCGTAAAAGCAGTCTTGGTCGACATGAATAATTTTTTTAATTTTCGACATTCTTTTTTTATTTGAGGGTCAGCCCCCACTGTTTTAAGAGGGAGTCCTGACCCTCAAACTACTCTTACTCAATTATAAAAATTACTAACTTAATAGCAAGATATAATTATTTAATATAGAGTTTGTAAATCAAAAAGAGTGTTACTTGCAAAACTATTGAGGTTAATTTTTTATGAAAAAGTTAAGTTTTTTTTTACTATTGATTACTCCATTTTCTGCACAAGCTATTTATAGAGGCTTAACGCTAAAAGATAGCAGCATTCAGGCTATGCAACCTCTTGTAGCCTCTTATGGTAGTTTTTTATCTTCTTATAGTAATAATTATTGTTCGGGGACGCTAATTGGCCCAAGGGTGGTTTTAACAGCGGGGCACTGTAAGCCAACAGAGGATGTTCTTAAATTTGCGGGTAAAAAAGCGCAAAGTTTTTTTCGTAAAAAAAAACACGCCCTTAACAAGATTGGGTTTCCTTTAAATATGGCTAAAAAAAACGATATTGCAGTTTATATATTAGAAAGTCCGGTTTCTGGTATTGACCCAGTAAATGTTCATGTTTCACCAAAACTTTATGAGGGAAAAAGAATACTCTACGCAGGAGTGGGAAAACCTAGAAGCGGGGTTAGGCAGTACGCCTATGGAAAAGTGGTTTCTGCCAGTGATATTGGCGTTTCCACAAGAGACTTGAAAGGGCAAGCTTATGCTGGTCATGGAGACTCGGGAGGGCCTCTTTTTTATATAGATGGAGATTATATAAAATTAATTGGAGTTACATCAACGGTTACAATAGACAAAGAAAAGAGTAAAAAATTTCAGAAATACATAAAAGACAATTTTCCTCATGGGTATTATCCCGATTCGGTTTATGAAATGATAAAGTTTGGAACAGTAAGCTTTTCCTTAGCAAGAGTATATGAAGGTTGGGGAAGAGATATGTTTCAACAAATTATAGATAAAGAGAAAGTAAAAATTTGTGGATATAACTTAGTTTGTAAAGACAGCAAGCTGAGCTTAAAAATGAAGAACTATTTAAAAATGAAGAACTATTTAAAAAAGAAACAAGGCTTTGACGAAGGCCATAATTGGAATAAATAAGAGAAAGGGTCCTGACCCTCTTGCTCAAATTAGACAAATTACCAGATTTTTAATTAGGTTTTGCTGTAATGGCGACTTTTGTTTTTTTATTAGATATTATTTTTTAGACATTTAAACACTATATACCAAATAATGAGGTTTTTTATGAAGTCACTGATGATATTGTTACTACTGTTAAGCTCGTGTAGTTTTATGAACACAAAAACGGGGAGCATAAGTGGTAAAGATGTTTTTGGATTTTCTATTCCTGTAAAAAACAATCGAGCTCCAAGCTCTAGAGAAGAATTAGTTATTGGAAAGGTATATAAAATAGCAATACCCGATGCAATTTTTTTAAAAACAAAAGATAATACTGTGGCCCAGTGCAAGCCCGTTTTTGGAGCTAGAGTAGAGTTTTTGGCTTTAGATAAAGAAGGCCAAGCCTTGCTAGATTACACTAGTCTGATGAAGGTGCCGACAGCAGATTTTTGCCAAGACGGATTTGTAACGACATCAAAATTTTTATTAGAAAAAAGTATTAAACTTTTTAAACCCTCACAAAGGCAATTTTTTGGTCTCGAAAAAGAAATACAAATTATTATGAAAGTGCCCACTAATATAGTGACTACTAAATCTATTTTAGATTCTAAAAAAATAATTAAAAGTGGGCAGGTGGTTCGTGTTAATAGCAAAAAGGCACTTCCATTAGGGGTAAAGGGGCTTATTGCTTTAAAAGGTAAGGAGTCTAACTTTATAAAAGGGTATTTGTCGCGAGTAAAAAGTTCTTTACGCGTGGGAGAATTTTGCTCTCCAAAAAACTCAGCATTAAAAATTGTAGGCTTTAGCAAAAAAGGTGATAAAAACACAAAAAATATTTTGGTAAAGGTGCTTAACAAAAAAACAGGAAATATATTTAAGCTAATTGGCCAATACATTTCCGAAAAAGGGGGCGCTTGCCCCGTAGATTCTCACTTTTTTATTAGCGAGAAAGAGCTGTTGTAGCTCTTCTGTTTTTTAAATTCCCTTAATAAAACAACATTTAATAGTGCCAGCGCGTATATATATCTACATTATTCTCGGGGCTACAAAGGCAAAGAAAGCTCCAGTTAACCACAAAACTATCGAGAATATAAGTATTCTTAAAGACCACTTGCGGCCAGTTTTACAGGCTTCAGCCTGCTTAGGGTCTATGGGGCAAGTTTCAAAACGAGCCCTGTATTGTAAATAAGCAGATAGGGAGAGCATTACGCCACTGCCCATAAAAACCCAAGCCTTATGCTGAGACAACCAAACTATCTGTGGCACGGCGGTAACAAGCCCAGCCATGGCGGCCCCCATTCCTAGCGCAACAAGCAAGCTAGGAAGGGCGCAACAGAGTAGAGTTCCTGTTGAGGTAAAAAGAGAAAACCAAGCGCTTAGGCGATTCATTTTTTAACCCCCTTGTAGGAAAAACCAGCATCGACAATAACTTTGGCAATTTCTTTCTCTGACAAGGTAGCTCCAGGTTTAAGGTTAATAGTAACCTGCATCTTGTCTAGATTTACTTTTGTGGACTTCACTGATTTATATTGTGCAAAGTTTTTTTTAATGCCTTGAGCGCAAAAAGAGCAAACCATACCGTTAACTTTAATTGTGACTTTGCCACGAAGGTTCTTTTGATTTTTTGCCGAGTGTTGCGATTTGTGATTTATACTTTTTTTGTTTGGCATTTTTGCAAAAGCAGTTTGTGAAAATGTTTGTGAAAATGTTTGGAAAAAAGCAAAAGCAGTTATAAGGGAAAGTATTTTTTTATTCATTATTTTAATCTCCATGGATTTGTTGTTTACAGCTGCCTATAAGACAGCTTTATTTTTTAGTTTTTACTCCTCTAAAGGTGAACGATAAGATTAACTTTAGTATCACCTTTAAAGGATTGGCCCAGCTCAAACAAAAGGTTTCTGTAAAAGAGCCTCACAAAAGGTGTGAGATCAGAACGAGTGACTTTGTTAAGAAGGTTGGTTTGTTTCCACTCAAGTATCAACCAAGAGTGAAGTCCATCAAAAGGGTCTACATAAGGAGAAAACCCTGTGCGAACGATTGTTTGTTTCAAGTCGATCCCTTTTTTATGGAAAATTTGAGTTTGCTTGGCCAGGAAATAGTAATCCCTATCTTCAATGTCAAATTGAAGACCAGTTAAACCCGAAGTTTCTCGAGATTCTCCTAAGTGACTTTGCCCTGCACCAAGAATGGTGTAGAGATTGGCTTGAAGACCGCTACCATTCCAACGCTTAAGCAACAGATTAACCGAGGCAAAAGTCGCTGATTTTTTTTGATTAGGAATTGCTATATGATGAACTCCTGCGGCCAGCCAATGGCGAAACGAGTAATTCAATTGGGTGTGTGTGAGTGAGGGGGACTGATAGGTCATAATCCCCATGGACCCTTTGTAAGAAATAGGGTGAGCGGAAACTCCCAATGTCATTAAAGTACAAAAGCTATAGATATAAAGTCTAAGGTATTTCATAAATTTTTTCCTTTGGTTATTGTGGTCGGCTATGGCCAACCTTAATGTTTTGTTTTTACTGTTGTTGTTTGGTTTTTGAACGAGCGCTTTTTCTAAGCAACTCTAAATGAATGACAACCGCTTTGAGGTGTCATCATAGGGGGCTTTTTTAAATTAAGAAGACAGAGTGAAAGGCTTGCCAGTTTTTATTTTTAGCAAGAGCGGGAAGCTGATTTTTTAAGAGTAAAAAAGATTGAGGTTTTTTTGTGAGGTTAAGGTTTAAAAAAGTAGTCAGGCTTAGCTTAGTAAAGCAGGCAGGGTCGGCGGGGTCGGTTCTCAATGAAGAGGAGTTTGCAGTTAGAATATTGGTAGTTATTTTTACCTTCCATGGATTTTGAAAGAGAGAACAAAGATTTATTTCGCAAGCAGGACAAGAATTGTTGTCTTGGTCACTAGTGTTATGACAAGAAGG
>JAAOIK010000046.1 GCA_015163855.1 Pseudobdellovibrionaceae bacterium | reverse complement strand
TCTTGCTCCATTCCAAAATTTTGGCAGCGATGCTTTCTTAATTGATCGGTTTCTACAAAGCTGTCTTTGTCTAATAAAAATTCAATACGCTCTCGGGCTAGCAGGCGATTAGTGGCTTTGTATTTAGCGGTTCGTGCTTCGCCACCACCAGCTAAAGCTTGGGCTATTTTTTGCTGAAGAAGGTCGCTGTTTTTTTGTTTTGTTTTCATAAGAAATTTGTATAATTATAGAGAAGAAGCCGCATTTTGCTCCGCGTCAATCCTAAGCTCTGCCCCTAGGAGTTGTGGTAGGGGCGATTTTTCCAAATACTAAGGCTTCTGTAAATTTGTTCTAAAGCCATAATTTGAGCAAGGTGATGGTTAAAGCTTTGACGAGACAAGCTTAAGCTTTTGTTGGACAGGGCTTTTATTTTTTCATTAACGCCATAAGCTCCTCCAACAATAAAATAAACTTGTGAAGGAGAGCCCTCCCAAACGGAAATTAATTCTTTAGAAAATTCTAGCGAGGACGAACAAAGCTTGCCTCGTTCATCAAATAAAATAACTGTACTGTTGGGTTTAATTTTTTTTAGTAAACTTTTAGAGTCTTCTTCTTTTTTAAGAGCTTTTTGTTCGCGGCTAAGACTTTTTGTTTTGGTACTGTGAATATTAAAGTTAATAAAATAATTAATTTTTTGTTCATAGTGTTGTTGAGCTTGTAAGGCCCAAGCTTCATTATGTTGCGTGCAAAGAAAAGTGTTTTTCATTTTTTCACTTTAAAGTTTTTTCTTGCTTTCGCCTAGTGTTTTTATATAAGCTCTTTGGTATGAGGTTTTTAATAGCATTATTTTTTGGCTTTTGCTTTTTAAGCGTTAGCTATATAGCTGTCGCAGACAATAAGCCGATTATTTTAAAGGCGGCTGCCAAAAAAAAGGCTAGCCATTACCTTAATTTGCGTTGGATTTCTTTTAAGCAATTAAAAAACAGTTTACCAAAGTTGCCAATTACAGTGGGCTTTGATGTAGATGACACGGTTTTTTTTTCTAGCCCTGGGTTTTTTTATCGCGAAAATAATATAGATGGCCCAAAAAATAGTAATAAATATGGAAAAACTGTAAAAGCACAGAGAAGAAGTAAACAGTTTTGGAAAGACATGAATTTTAGTTTTGATCAATTTAGCATACCTAAAAAAATTGCTTATAAACTAATTGGCTTACACAAAAAAAGGGGAGATAAAATTTACTTTATTACCGCAAGGCCTCCCTCTAAAAAAGAACGCTTATCTTTAATACTGGCTAAACATTTTAAAGTGCCTTTAAAAAAATTATTATATTTTTCTAATAGAAAAACTAAAGCACCCATTATTAAAAAGCTAAATGTAAAAATATTTTATGGAGATGCAGACTCGGATATCACCAGCGCTAAAGAGGCGGGGGTTAGAGCTATCCGCATTTTACGATCTCCTTTGTCTACCTATAAGAAAAAACTGTCTTTAGGTAAGTTTAAAGAAGAAATTTTGCAAAACTCTGCCTTGTAATAACAAAAATTAAAGAAAAAGATTTTTACAACTTAGGTGTGTGCTTTTAGGCTTTGCCCAAGATTTATCAACAATAATGTTAAATGTAGAAAGCCTTTGAATTAAATTTTTTTCTAATAATTGTTCTGCCGTATAACGGATCATTTTAAATGATTTAAAAGCACCTGCATGATATACGCTTAGCAAAAAATTAAACCACTTATTTTTATTTTGTGTGTTTTCATAATGAGATAAAAAAAATTTATTAGAAGCAAAACTTTTTTTTGTAGATAACTGTTCTTCGCCAAGACTAGATGCATGAAAGCCTATCTTGGTAGAGCGAAACATTACTTTTTGTTTTCCTAATAAAAAAAGACCGACCGCCGCAGAAAGTGCCTTACCTGTGACGATGGTTGTTAGCCGACGAGTATCTATATTTTTTTGCATTTCTAGAACGGGAAAGACATAGCCTCCGGGGCTGTTGATTAAAAAAAATAAAGCTTTGTCATTGTTCTTGTCATACTTCTTTAGCCAAAAATCTATATCTGTATGTAAATTTTTATGAATAGCGCCGTTTATGGAAACAACTACATAATCCGCATGATTAAATACTTTTAACTCTGGCCCCATGCTGTCAGTGGGCTCGGCATTTTTATATAAAAAGGGCAAAAGAGATAAGTTTATCGGATTTTTTGGTTTTTTTACACCTTCTTCTAAAGATGGATTTATTAGCGTAGAAAAGCCATTTTGTTTTTTTGTAAAAGACGCTTTTTTAGCGGAAAGCACGGTGGTGGCAGAAAAAGCCACATTGTACAAAGCCAGCTGCAAAAGCACAGAAAGTGAGATTATTTTTTTCATATAAAAAAAGATGCAAAAAGCATACTTAAAAGTGTTTTGGTATGATACATTTTTTTGCATGGACTCTTTATCTCAGATTGTATTAGGGGCTAGTGTTGCCGTTATTGCCACTAAGGCAAAAAAACATCGCCGACTAATATTATGGGCAGCGTTTTTTGCGACCCTTCCAGATCTAGATATTTTTTTTCCAGCCATTAACGACTTAGAACACGCCTTGTTACACCGAACATGGACTCACTCGTGGGTGATACAGTCTTTGCTAGCCCCTTTGGCAGCAGTCTTGGTTTACAAAATAGATAAAACGCTAAGCTATTTACGATGGTGGTTTGTAATTTGGCTGCTTTGGGTTACCCATAGCGCCTTAGATGTTTGCACGGTTTATGGCACACATTTATTTTGGCCCTTAGGAGGAGGTCCTTTATTTTTGGGAAGTGTTTTTATTGTAGACCCTTTGTATACACTCCCTTTTTTATTAACAATGGTGTTGGCTTTTTTTGCAAAACAAAAAAATGCTTATCGCTGGGCTACTTTGGG
>JAAOIK010000045.1 GCA_015163855.1 Pseudobdellovibrionaceae bacterium | reverse complement strand
CCCACTTACCTTTTTCATTGTGTTAACAATTTCTAAAACACTATAACCATGCCCATAACCACAATTAAAAATTTCACTTTTGTTTTGATTTAAAAAATTTAAAGCTTTAATATGAATATCTGCTAAATCACTAATATGAATAAAATCTCTAACGCAAGTGCCATCTTTAGTATCATAGTCATTACCAAAAATTTCCATTTCTTTTCTTTGTCCAGTTGCAGTCATGGCCGCAACTTTAATTAAATGCGTACTATTTAAAGTGGATTGGCCAATCAACCCACTTTCATCACTACCTGCCACATTAAAATAGCGTAAAGCTACAAAATTAAATTTTTCATTAGATTTTGCAACACTACTTAAAATTTTCTCGACCATTAACTTCGATTCTCCATAAGGAGTAAAGGCTTGGGTATTTAAAGACTCTTGTACAGGGATCTTGTCTGCACTAATATTTCCATAGACCGCTGCCGTGGAAGAAAATACAAATTTATGAATCAAATATTTTTGACACAAATTAATTAGATTAATCGAGTTTATAACATTATTATCATAATATTTTAATGGGTTGGTAATAGATTCGGGAACAATTAAACTGCCAGCAAAGTGCAAAACAGAATCTATTTTTTCTTTGCAAAAAATCTCTTCTATTTTATCTAGGTTTTTTAAATCTTCTTTAAAAAACGAAAAATTTTTAATACTTTGTAATTGCTTTATTGTTTTTATAAATCCTGTGGAAAGATTATCAATAACTACTACTTCACAAGTATTACTTTCTAGTAATTGTTTTACTACATGACTGCCAATGTACCCAGCTCCACCAGTTACTAAAATTTTTTCTTTCATAACGACCTTAATTTTTCATTATTTTTTTTATTATGAAGCAAAATATACTTCATAGCTTCATGCAAAGATTTAATTCTCTCTTGTAAATCATCAGTATAAGGAAAATCACTTACTGCTGTTAATCGGTATGGATTTAAAAAAGCCGTTTTCGCTGTTTTTTTTGCCGCAATATTGTATTGTAATATTTTATCTTTATAAAAAAGATTTATTTCTGGTCCGGCCCCTGGCTGAGTGATTATATATTTTCTTGATAATGACTTATTAAATAAATTTATTCCAAACCCTGTTGCAACAAAACTTTTTCCTAAAGCGGCAACTACCGAAGGTAAAACATCCACTTGCAAAGCAAACTTGGTGTATATTTTTGGCTTTAGTTTTTTAGGAGCATAAAAAATTAAAGGAGTCATGGCATAACCTAACTGAAAATCTTTAATATACCGAGGCACATAGGCCATGTCTCCTCTAATAGAAAGCCCATGATCTCCCAAAATAACAAATACTGTGTTATCAAAATATTTATTTTTTTTCGCAAGTTCCATCAAGTAATGCAAACTATAATCGGAAAATCGTAAAGAATTATATTCTGCTAAATGACGAAAGCCATTTTTTTTTAAAACTTTTAAAGGCTTTTTCACTAATTGAAAAGATTTTTTATCTTTTGGAATACTAAATGGACTATGAAAACTGGCAAACTGTATAATAGCCGCAAATGGTTTTTTTTGTTTTTTAAATACTTCGTTCGCCTCAATTACTAAATCTAAATCAGACAAACCCCATACATCTGTATTTGGTCTTTTATAGCTACCCTCTTCAAACAGTGTCATATCGGGTATGGCTTTATGAAGTACCCCTCTCATTTGTGCCCAATTTAAAGATCCTCCTAAAAAATAGAATTTTTTATGATCGCTTAAAGCATTAAAAGCCGAATTTTGTGCAGGCAAATTATTATTTCTAGAAGCGGTTCCTTTTCTTCCAAAATTAGGGTCTGGTACAGAGCTAACTGTAGAAAAAACCCCTCGCGCTGTTCCCATAGTAGAAGTAAAAAAATTATTAAAATACACTCCGTTTTTAGCAATGGCTTTTAAATAAGGAGTAGAATTCATAGGGTTCATTAAGCTGGTTTTATGCTTAGCTAAAGACTCCATAATAATTACAACCACATTAGTGTTTTTATCTAACTTGCCTTGAGCGGTTGCCTTAATGACTCGGTCAAAAGAAATAGATTTTGTTTTTTTATAAATGCCTAAAGTTTTTTTTAAGTATGGATATATTTTTTTTACCGCGTTTATGTCATAAGCCACACTATTCCATTGGCTAGAATCATAAAAATACAACAAGGGGTTTAAAGTGGCTTTAATTAAAAAATTATTTTTTAAAAAATAAACATCTGACCACCTAAGTGCTGGAGGAGGAGCTATTTTTCCGTAAATCCCTAAGGCCATCATAAAAGAAACTATAAAATATAAACAAAAATACTGAAGCTTATTTAATTTTATAATCCCTGAATTTTTAATAGGAAAAAAAATGCGCTTTAATACAAAAAACACGCATACAGAAACGGCTATTAAAGCAATAAGTATGGAAAATACAGGATAGTAATCTAAACCCACCTGTAAAGAAGTTTTAAAATCATTAAAAAATCGCATGCTGCTAAAGGATAATCTACTACCTAGATAGTCAAAATTTATAGAATCAAAAATAAATACTAATAATAAGAAAAAATAAAAAATAAAATAAGCGCCCAACCAAAATATTGTATATATTTTCTTTTTTATTTTTTTAAACAAAGGCCACAGTAAAAAAAAGGGAGCTATTACTAATATAGAAAGACGAATATCTAATTTTAAGGATAAATATAAACTATAAAGTAAGTCGGATATGGAATGAAAAATAGTGGCATCGGCAAAAACAGAAAAAAAGACAATGCGGTAAAGCCAACTTAGCACTAAAGTAAATAGAAAAATTTTTCCACTCACTAATAAAGGGCCTTGCGAAAAAAAATTTTTTATGAAAGTTTTCACCAACTAAATGTAACAAAACTTAAACAATAGTAAAGCTTTAACTATTGCATTAAACTTAGTAAATCACTAGTTTGAGCTAAGCCAGCTCCAACTCCATTAGTAATTGAAGATACAGATTTTGCACTAGTTTTTAACAATAGCCTTGCCTCTTTAAAATCTAATCCCGATTTTTTAGATTTAGCTAAGGCTAAAATACCAGCAACATGGGGGCTAGCCATAGAAGTTCCTGACATCTTATAATATTTAATATTGGTTTTCACTTGCAGACTAAAAGACATAGTTACTTGTGGATTGGTAATAATCTTATGTAATTTATTTCCTATCTGTTCGGGAACTAGATAATAGATAAAAGAAAAATGTTCCTTGGCCAAAATGTTAGTCACCCATTGTTTTAGTTTAAAAGATCCAACAAAGAATACCGCCGCTGCACCTCTTCTGTCTAAAGACTGTAGCTTGTTTAGTACAATTTTTGGACTTGTCATACTACTATCTAAAGAAAATAAAACAAATTTACCATTTATGTATGGGGCTGTACTAAAAACTAATTCCGATTTTGCAATACTAGATTTAGTAGAATTCATTACTAGAGTCGATAACATTGGTATTGCCTTTTCTTCCCCTTTATCGTTTTTAACATGCAAAGTTAATACTTCTTTAAAACTAGATAACGGCACTGTAGAAATAATTTTTTCTCCTGGAGCAACAATATCTAATCGACTAGAATATTGCGAAAAATGACTTTTTTCGAAGTGATCTTCCACTGCTTTTACAGAACCTACAGAAATTACCTCTTGATAACCAGCAGGGTAAGAAATTTTGTTTTTAATATACCTTCCCGCATTTCCAGCCGCCGCCACTACCAAACTTCCACTTTTAACCACTTTTTGGTAAACCGGTTTAAACATTTTATTTTTTTCTATATCGCTACCTAAAGATAAATTAATTACATCAACTTTTTCCTCAATGGCCCAATTTAAAGCTTGCAAAATAGCACTAGAAGAACAACTGACTCCTCCATTTACATTTCCACAAATTTTTCCTACAAGTAATTTAGCTTTTGGTGCCACTCCATAACTTTTACCCAAAACAGTACCTGCCACATGAGTGCCATGCCCCTCGACATCTGCAAAAGATTTAGTGCCAATAACAAAACTTTTTCCCTTTTCAAAAGCCTCTGATAAATCGGGATGATTGGTGTCCACCCCAGTATCTGCCACCATCACTCGAACATTAGACCCAAGATTATTATAAGTGCTCCAAGCTTGGCGAGCTTGAATAGCTTCTAAGGCCCAAAAATTACCGTACTTTTTTTCTATTTCTGATACGGTTTTTTTCTTATTTACACTTAAATTTTTATTACTATTTGCAAATACCTCTAATAACTGACTTAGCTTAGTATTATCTAGCATCCAGTTTTGTTTTCTATTAGTTGCATCACCATACAAATAAAAGTATTTGTCTTTTTGTACTAATTCTATTCCAGAAAATTGAGATACAGCTTCTTTATCAAAAGATGCCGAATCAACAATCAATATTTGCAAATGTGGCAATAGCTTTACCTGTGGGTTTGCTGTAAAAGAATTGCCAAGGGCAAAGGCTTGACTGTTTGCTCCCATAGAAGAAATCATATCTTTATACTCGGGGGCTATGTTGTTGTAAATGCGACTTAAAGAAACGGCTTTGATTTTATCTACAACCTCTTTATTTTTTAAAAAAGGATTTAAAATAGACGATGCAAAAGGAATGGTAAATTCTGCTTGAGGAGAAAAAACACTTTCGGCAATAGCCGTATATACCAAATCAGAAACTTGTACTATATAACGAGTCGACTCGGCGGAAGAAGAAACACTTTGTGCATAAGATAAAGAGTTAAAGGATAACCCCATTAAACCAATAATTATTTGTAAAATATATGCTTGTGCTTTCACTAAAATCCCCTTATTCGTTGTTGTTTTTACAGATGTATAAATTTTACAAAGCTCGGATATTTTTTACAATTTGCAGGCTAAAGGCTAGGAGTTTTTGCTGCGATGTGGCTAAGATTTTTATTTCACTATTTTTTAAAATAGCTTTATAATCCATTGATATTATTAGCTATTTTCTATTTTAAAAACAGGGCTTCAAACTTTTGAGAGAAATTAATAATAACAAAAAGTTATTACTCCCCATAGTTTTTTTTATGAAGTTTTATAGTTGCAGAGTCTAAATTCTATGGATTTTTAAAGAATTAGTAGAGGCGGCTTGGTCCACAGGTAAGCCTAAACTTAGCACCACCAAGTCTCCCTTTTTAACAATAGCTTTTTTTAATAAGATTTTTTGAATTTGTTTTAAAGCATCGGCAGAATTTTTATAAGCCTTAATGGATATACTGCTAACTCCCCAAGCTAAAGCCAATTGATTTAAAGAATTTTTGGAATGTGTAGCTGCAATAATAGGAACCTTTGGTCTAAAACTAGAAATGTGCGTAGCCGTTTGCCCTGTGGTGGTTAAACAAATAATTACTTTTGCATTTAAATATTTTGCCGATAGACAAACACTAGCAGCAATGGCTTCGCCCACGCTGGCAATAGTATTTGTAGAGGACAATAAGTGTTGATAGTACGGTAAAGATTTTTCTGCTTCTAAAATAATATCATGCATAGTTTTTACGCATTTAACAGGATAAGCCCCTTGCGCTGTTTCTCCCGAAAGCATTACTGCATCGCTACCATCTAAAATAGCATTAGCCACATCAGTAATTTCTGCCCTTGTTGGCCTTGGGTTGTGAATCATACTGTCTAACATTTGTGTGGCAGTAATAACAGGCTTGTTATATTTATTAGCCATAGAAATAATTTGCTTTTGTACCGCAGGCAAACGGCTGGCTCCTAATTCTACACACAAATCCCCGCGGGCCACCATAACAGAATCACTACATTTTATAATTTCATCCAAATAGTCTAAGGCTCCTAGCATTTCTATCTTAGAAATAACTTGAACATGCTCTTTTTTATATTTTACTAATAATTTTCTTAGTTTTAAAATGTCTTTAGGGTTACGAACAAAACTTAAAGCTACCGAATCTACATTATGATCTAAACCAAACTTTAAATCTTTTAAATCTTTTTTAGTTAATGGGTCTAGAGGTAAAAGTGCGCCTGGAATACAAAAACCTTTGCGTGAATGTAGTTCGCCATCATAAATTACTGTACACAAAAGCAATGACCCTTTAATATCTAAAACTTTTAGCTCTATTAGTCCGTCATCGATTAAAATTTTACTCCCTTTTTTACAAGTGCTAGCCACTTTTTTAAAATCTACAGGGATTATAATATCGCTGATGTTTTTATGCTGTTTAAAAATAGCACTTGGCTTCTTAATAAAAGCGGCCACATCTTTTTCGAAACCAAAAACTAGCTTTTGATTTTTTTTTAATAAAATAGACTTCGGTAATTTAGCAATACGAATTTTTGGCCCCTGTAAATCTTGTAAAATGTTAACAGGTGTTTTAAGCTCTGAAGAAAGCTCTCTAATGGTTTTAATAATGTTTTTATAAAAATTATGATCGCCATGAGAGAAGTTTAATCTCATAACATTAGTACCTGCCAATATTAACTTCTTTAACGCACTTCTATCTGAAGAGGTTGGCCCTAAAGTAGCTACAATTTTAGCTCGTCTTTTTGCTGTGTGCTTGAAGTTTAATAACATAATTCTACCCTAAAGCTTGCTTAAACAATCATTAAAGCATACATTTTCTTTTATGAAAGCTCTTTTTTCTATTTTTAATATAAACTTAGTAATAATTCTTTTTTTGCTTCTTAACCTGCCCTATAAGGCGGAAGCAAATAAAGCACTAACTGCTAAAAAAACTAGCCTTGCTAAAAAGTACTTTAAACAAAAGCAATGTGCTAAAGTTATTGCTGTTTTAAATAATCATATTAACCAGCTAGACTCTATTTGGTTAAAAAAAATGGCTTATTGTTTTAAAAGAACTAATAATTTACAACAAGAAAAAAATATTTATAAACACCTTGTGGGCAAAAACCCAAAGGACTACTTTAGTCACTTTGCCTTAGCAAGACTTTATCAAAAAGAGAATGTAAAAAAGGCTTCACAATCCGAACTAACTAATTTAGCAATAAAACATTTAAGATTATCTATTAAAATAAAAGCCACTTTTCTACCTCCTTACAATGCTTTATCTAAAATTTTAAAAAAACAAAATAACTATTATGACTTACAAAATTTATCAGAAAATTTTCTCAAGATGAGTAAAAATAACAAAAAAGCTTTAGCAAATTTGTGTCTTAGTTATTTTAAACAAGACTATATAGAAGAAAGCATTATATGGTGTAAAAAAGCCATTAAATACAATAAAACCTCTCCCTTGCCCGCCCTCTTTGTTTACTTGTCTATTAACTTAGAGAAGAAAAAACAAGGAAGTGGAGAAAAATTACTTTTTTATACAGGAAGAAAGTTTCCTAAATCCCTACTAGTGGCAGAAACCTTAGCCAATAAGTATTACAAAGAAAACAATCACAACTTAAGTTCTAGATATTATGCAAAAGTAATACGATTTAAGAGTAAAAATTTAAATACTTTAGAACAAGCCATTTGGAGTTTTTTTGCAGTTAAAAAATATAACTTGGGCCTTGTTGCTCTTAAGCAATTGTGTTCGCTAAATAAGCGAGAAGGTGTACATATAGCTAAAACCGCTATTAGTAAATTAGAAACAAGCCAAGAAAAAAAATGGCTAAGCCCTTATAAAGTTAGTCTTGCTAAAAATTGTTACTAAGAGGTGATTTAAGCCGCTTTTTTAAAGCCTTGCATCCATTGGGAAGCAACAATATTATATTGTTTTAACTTGCGGTACAGCGTGGCTCTACCAATTTTTAATTTTCTAGAAACTTGACTTAAGTTGCCTTCATAAGCTTGAATGGCCTCTTTAATTACATTGGCCTCCACCTCATCTAGACTTAATATTTGTTGTTTTTTTGCATGGCTAGACATGGAAAATTTATTTTCCATTAATTCAAAGCTTTGCCCAGAAACCCAGTCTTTAGAGTTACTATCCGAATCGACCTCTCCCGAAGTCTCACCAATGGAAGGAGCACTTACGCCAGAAGGTAAAGATGCCTGAGAACCTTCAACAGAATACTGAAGATTTTTATTTAATGCCCAGCTTTTAAACTCTAGTACCAAACTTTCTGTTTCACTATCTTCTTGAATATATAAAACTACCTTAGGACTCATACTGCCTCCCTATATACCAACTTTTCGGCTATTCGAACATAAACTTAAACCCTGTATGTTGATATTTTATGTATAGAAATTAGACAATTCGACAGTCTATAATAGCTATTTTTTAGCTTGCGCAATTAACTACTTAGTACTATCTTTTAAAGGACTTTAAGTTACCGCTGGGGCGGTAGTTCAGCTGGTTAGAATGCCTGCCTGTCACGCAGGAGGTCGCGGGTTCGAGTCCCGTCCGCCCCGCCAATTTTT
>JAAOIK010000044.1 GCA_015163855.1 Pseudobdellovibrionaceae bacterium | reverse complement strand
ATAACTATGTCTTAATACCTTTGGGAGAAATTCACTTTAGCTTAATGATGAAAAAGCAATGGAAAGGTTGGAAATTAAATGGACTTAATTTGTTAGATTTAAGTAGGCTTCGCTTCGTCACAAAGTAAAGCCAAAAAAGCGGATTTTTAAGGGAGAGGTTATGAAGAATGTTTTAATAATTACTGGAGGGGGAAGTGGCATTGGTCAAGCTACTGGCTTAGAGATGGGTAAGCTATTTGATTTGGTTATTTTAGTTGGGCGCAATGTCGATAAATTAAAAGTTACTAAAGAAAGAATTTTAAAAACCAGTAGTAAACATAATTTAGATAGTGTTTTGGTTTATGCTTGTGATTTAGCAGTGGAATCAAATATTGTAACCATGGTTCAGCAAATGGATTTGGTTTTAAAAGACTGCTCTAGTATTTCGTTAATTAACAATGCGGGTATTTATTATGGGTCAGAAAATTTTGCAGATTCTTCTGCGGAAAGTTGGCAAGAGTATTTTCAAATTAATTTAATGGGAGCAATTAATTTAACTCGCCTGCTTCTTCCTTATATGAAAGCAAAAAGTTTTAAACCAGGAGTAACTTTAGGGCTGGGAGATTATCACTGCATTGTTAATGTTGCCTCTACCGCGGGTACTCGAGTAATTAGTGGCTTGTCGGCTTACGGAAGTTTAAAGGCCGCCTTAATTTACTGGAGCAAGGCTATTGCCTTAGAGTTAGGGCCCAAGTACATTCGTGTTAATGTGGTTGCCCCTGGGTTAGTAGATACTCCTATTCATGATTTTTATTCCGAAAAAGATAAAAGTTCAAACCATTACACTCAGGCCAATAAAGCACAAGTTTTACAACGCATAGGACAGCCAAAAGATGTGGCCGAGGCCATTAAATATTTATGCACGACCCCCTGGGTAACAGGAAGTACTTTAACCGTTGATGGTGGAATTAGTATATGACAAAAATTAGTTTATCTAGGCGATCGTATTTTAGTGCGGCTCACCGATATTATAATAAACAATGGACCGAAGAGATAAATAAAAAAGTCTTTGGCCTTTGCTATTCAGAAAAAGGACATGGGCACAATTACATTTTAGATACTTTTGTTTCGGGGCCTGTAAATAAAGACACGGGCATGATTATTAATTTAATCGATTTAGATGCCTTACTAAAAAATTTTGTTAACATCTTAGACCATAAACATTTAAATTTTGATCTCCCCTACTTTAAAACAATTATCCCCACCACAGAAAATATTGCTGGTTTTTGTTTTAAAGAAATTAAAACTCTTTTAAAAGACAATGCTTTGTCCATACAATTAGAGCAAATTAGACTTTATGAAAACCAAGATTTATGGGTAGATATTATTAATGAATAAGGGTTTAGCTATACCAAATATCAAAGTGGTTTTAACACAAAGTTATGATTTCTGTTTTGTGCATCATTTTACCCAATGCAATGAAAATGTTTTACAACTAAAACAACCAAAAACAAAAGATAAAAAAACGGCTTCTAAAAACCTACATGGGCATAGTGTAAAAATAAGAGTGAGTGTTGTTTGTAAGGACGATTTTTTTTCTAGAGACTTTATGAACACAGAAGTGCATAAAATTTTACAACCCAAAAACCAAAACCTACTAAATGACTATTTAAATACCGTATCTTGCGAAAGCCTGGCCCAATATTTATGGACACAGTTAAAACTTAGCCCTTTAGGTGAGTATTTAACAGAGTTAAATATTCAAGAAACGCAGAAGAATCAAATTTATATAAAAAAAACCTCCGCATAGTTTTGCACGGGAGGCTTTTTGTAGGTATGAAAAGCCCCCTATGTCAGGAGACTTTTTGAAGATTGAAAAAAATAATAGTTTAATATTGGACTACCACTTTCTTATCAGTGATAGACCAGCTATCCTTGTCTGCTGCTACTACTGTGGCTTTCTCGGCACAGGCTTTAAATGCAGCAGCAGCAGCCTCACAAGTTGCGGCTGGATTAGCTGCCCCTATAGAACCGTTAGCACCACCAGTACTGAAACCAATCTTGGTATAGTTCT
>JAAOIK010000043.1 GCA_015163855.1 Pseudobdellovibrionaceae bacterium | reverse complement strand
GGATCTAAATCTTCGTAATTTTTTTTCTTTTCTGCAATATTTTTTGGCTCAGCATAGTAAATAACATCTTGATAATCTAATTTTTCATAGTTATTACTGCCCCAATGAGGCTCTTCTAAAGTCTTCCAATGGGCAAAAGCGGTTAGGCGATAATTTAACATCCATTGTGGCTCTTTTTTTTTTGCAGAAATTTTATGAATTACTTTTTCTGATAAGCCTTTTGCAAAGCTTTCCATATCTAGTTTGGTAAGAAAGCCATGTTGATATTGTTTTTTGTTAAGGCTGGACATTAGGGCTATATTTAAATACTTTATTCTTTTTAGTCAATAAATCAGAGGGGAGAAAGCTATGAAAGAGGCTGTATTGCGTTTAGGGTTTATTAGTTTTGTAGTTGTTTTGGTTTTGTTTGGATTGGTAGTATTATTAGCCCAAGTGCAAGACCCCGCAGGGGTTAGGCGCCACCAAGCCTTAAATCATTTAGCCCCTATTGAGTTATGGAACTCTTTTTCGGCCTCGGCTAACAAAGGTTTTAAAGCAGTTGTTAATGGAAAAAAAACAATTACTGGTTTGCACCTATACCCCTCTAAAAATTTTTGGCTAGCTAGTTCTCGCAGGGCAGACACAACCTATTTTACAAAAAAAGACTTAAAAGAAAACAGGTATATAAAGTGGAGTGTATTATTACAAAAATACCCGAAGCAAAGATTTTTTGCGTATGTTCATAGTCAAAATCCAGTAGATTTATTTCGATTTATTAAAGTGTCTGAAAAACATAAAGGCAGACTTTTAATTTATAGTGACTTTTTAAAAACCGCAGCGTGGTTTCGTAAAGAGGCGCCACTAATGGCCCTTGGGGCTAGCCCCACCGTGTTGTTGAGAATGAATTTTTTTTCTAAATTATGGCTAGAAGGCCTGGTGCCGGTAAGGGCACACTTTGCATATATTGCTAAACCAAGAATTGGCTTTGCCGTTATGAAAGAGCTAAAGCGCCGAAACATAGTGGTAATGCTAAGCCAAAACCTAGTTAAGGGAGAGAAAAAAACGACTAAAAAATTTCGAGAATTTATAAAAAATACTTTTCCAAAAAAGATGTACAGCCTTGTAATCGAAAATAACGGCATTTAGCAGTATTTTTTGTAAAAATTATAGGAAGGGCTGTTATTTGTTATGCAGTGTGCTATATTTCTGACATAGAAGAAATGTGTTGAGAGGGGTAGGGCTTTTTTAGCCTAGAGCTTTTAGGAGCGTTTACAAGATTGCAATAAATGCAAGGTAGGTTGTAAAGGCATCATCCAACTTAAAAGCTCACCTCTCAGTTACTTTGGTTCTTTTTCAGCATTTTTACATGCTTTCTGAGAAAAGAATTATATATATCCCTTGTCTTTTATCTAATTAGTAAGCGGGAAGCTTGTTTGATTTTTTTCCTTTGTTACCGTGTTAATATGTTCAATAATTATTTTTTAAACGCAATTTTAGAAGCCAGTTTTGTTGTTCAAAGTATTTTATTTTTTTTAATCGTATTATCCATAACCACATGGGCCATTATTTTATTTAAACTTTTACAGTTTAAAAAACAAAGGCAGCAGAATAAACAGTTAGAAGAAGTTTTTTGGGACAATTTAAAAAATGCAGAACTTATTAAAAAGTCTTTAGTGCTATATCCCGAAAGCAATATAGCACAAAACATTGAAGTTTTATATTTGCCGTATTTTCAAAAAGATAAGTTGTTGCCAGAAAAGATATGGACAAGAAAGGCCAGCGCTATAACAGAAGACACTTTATTTTTTTTAGAAAGCAGACTGTCTATTTTAGCTACGGTAGGTAGTTCTGCACCTTTTATTGGTTTGTTGGGAACGGTATGGGGAATTATGATGTCCTTTCATAAAATTGCCTTATCGGGATCGGCCAGCTTAAGTGTTGTGGCCCCCGGATTATCAGAAGCGCTTATTGCCACAGCAGTAGGATTGTTTGCGGCTATCCCTGCCTCTGTGGCCTACAATATGTTTATTCGTTATTTAAGCCAGCAAGAACGCTATTTAGAAAATTTTAATAACGACTTGCTAGAAGTTTTAACAACAGATGGCGAAAGCAAAGCGTAGTAAAAAAATAAAATAAGCATTTAAAAAAGATTTGCATAAAATATTATGGCAACAAAGTTTCACAAATCCAAAAGAGCTTTAAGCGAAATTAACATTACGCCTTTTGTAGATGTAGTGTTGGTTTTATTAGTTATATTTATGGTTACGGCACCTTTAAGCCAGCAAAGCATAAGCCTAAAGCTACCTAAAACAAAAAAAACAGGCGTAGATATAAACAAAAATGTTTTTATTATTCAGGTAAAAAAAAACAGCCAAATTTATATTGCTAATACAAAGGTACCTCTTTTAAAGGTGGGTAAAAAAATGAAAGCCATTTTTAAATATAAAAAAGACAAAGCCGTTTTTGTGCAAGCCGACTATCGTGTTTTGTACGGGGTCGTGGCAAAATTAATGGCAGAGCTTAAAGCCGCAGGGTTTTATAAAGTAGGGCTGGTAACAGAGGCTCAGTAAAACTAATGAAATTTGTTAATTGTATTGGCGTTGTTTTTTTTATTCATGTGTTTGTAGTATCGGTATTTAGTTTTTCATTTCAAAAAAGCCTTTCTAAAAACATAATTTTAAATAGCGTGCAAGTTAATTTGGTAGCGTTACCAGAAAAAACTATTACAGCTTTGCACAAGCTAAAAGCTAGAAAAGTGGTTTTGTTGCCAAAAAAAAAATCAAAAAAGCATTCTAAAAAAAATCAAAAAAGTATTTTAAAAAAAATTAAAGAACGGTTGCGAAAGAAGAGCCAAAAAAGTATTTTAAAAAAAATTAAAGAAGCTGGTGCAAAAAAAACGGCAAATAAGCAAAGCAAGGTGTTGGCAGGAAACAAACTTTCGTCGGTATTACAAAATCAAATTCAAAATTACTTAGAACAATTAAAAAGGCATGTACATTCTTTTTGGAGCATTCCTCAGTGGATTGACCAAACCCACTTGCGAGTAGAAATTAATGTGTATTTAGGCAAAGGAGGGGGCTTGTTACGAGCAGAATACTTTAACAAGTCAGAAAATGAAGACTTTAACTCGCAAGCTTTTAACGCGCTAAAGTTAGCCAGCCCCTACCCAGCACCTCCAGAAGAGCTTGTGGATTTGCTGAGCAGCTCGGGAATAGTTTTTCGATTTCCGTAATGCAAAAACAACTTGTTTTAAAAGCTTTGTAATAGTATTTTTATTTTTATGATTTACCGTATTTTTTCTTACTGGCTATGTTGTGTATCAGTCTATTATTTAGAAACTTCTGCACAGGCTAAGCCACAAATTTTTATACATGTAGGGTCGGCAAAAATAAAAGTTAGCACCTTGGCAGTGCCCCAGTTCCGTTTTGTAAGCAAAAGTAATCGTTTAAAAAAACGCGCCATAGTGTTAAAAACAAAGTTACACACAGCCATTGCGCACAACTTAAAATATTCTAGTTTTTTACAAGTATTAAGCTCGGCAGCTTTTTTAGAAAATTCGAACTTGTTAGACTCCAAGCCTTACCCTTACTCTAAGTCAGGTTTTCGCTTTAAAAAGTGGAGTCAAATTGGTGCAAATTTTTTAATAAGAGGAGATGTCTTTTTTAAAAAAAATAAATTTGTTTTTCAAGTTTTTGTCTACAATGTTAATAAGGCAAAACAACTTTTTGCAAAAGAGTACAGCCTTACCTACGCTAGAGAAATAGAATTATTAGCCGACACCTTTTCTAATGATTTAGTATATAACATTACAGGAAAGCCAGGAGTTTACTTAAGCAAAGTGGTAGCCTCTTATAGATCCCCCTCTAGATATAAGGAAATTTATACTATGGACTGGGACGGTAAAAATAAAAAAAGAATTACCTTTCACCGCAACTTAGCTATTTCGCCCTCTTGGTCATGGAATAAAAAAAAATTATTATACACAGCCTTTCCTTTTCACGTAAAAGCACGACAAAGAAACCCAGACTTATTTATTTACGATATTAAAACAAAAAAGCGAAAAATTTTATCGTATTTTAAAGGGGTAAACTCTGGAGGAGTATTTGTTCCAGGAGATGAAAGAGTAATTTTAAGCAGAACCAATTCTAGGGGAGGCAGCTACCTTGTGGAAATTTTTGCTAAAAACGGAAAACTAAAGCGCTACTTATTGGGAAAATCATCCACCTCTCTTAATGTAGAGCCAGCGGTAAGCCCTGACGGAAAGTGGTTAGCCTATTCGTCTAATAAAGTGGGCCGAGAGATGTTGTATGTTATGAATTTAAAAAACAAAAAATCGAAGCGTTTAACTTTTGCAGGTCGTTACAACTCTTCACCCAGCTGGTCGCCCGACAGTAAGACGATAGTTTTTGCAGGTTATAGCAAGGGTCATTATGATATTTTTAGTATCTCTAAGGATGGAAACAAATTAAAGCGTTTAACTTCTATAAGAGCTAAAGGAGGAAGGTGGGCCAATAACGAAGACCCTTCTTTTTCGCCCGATGGTCAGATGGTGGTTTTTTCTAGTGATAAAACGGGCTTTAAGCACTTATATATTATGAGAGCCAGCGACGGGGGAGGCTTAAGGGCTATTACCTCGGGGGCAGGGTCTTATGAAAGACCAAAGTGGTCGCGTTAGATAAAAAGTTATTATTAATTAGTAGACTTCTTTATTAAAATTATGAATAACAATAAATAACAAGGAGTAGAAATGAACGGTAAAAAATTTTTTAAATTACTGATTATACCTTTGGTAATTTTAGTAGCAGCAATGTGGTATGCCACAACAAAGCAAAACCAGAGAAGAGGATCAGAACAAGAGGAAGTTAAAACAACAACAGGGGGCAGTATGTACGCAATCATTAATGTAACTCAAGCCGGTGCAGATAAAGGAGCTATTAAAATTAAATTATTTAACAAGCGAGCGCCAAAAACGGTAGCTAACTTTGTTGAACTAGCCGAGGGAAAAAAAGAATTTACAGATGTTAAAACTCAAGAAAAAAAGAAAGGGTCTTACTACGATGGCATTATTTTTCATCGGGTAATTGATAATTTTATGATTCAAACAGGAGACCCTACGGGAACAGGAATGGGAGGCCCAGGCTACCAATTTGCTGATGAATTTCACCCAGAATTACGACATAGTAAAGTAGGAATACTTTCTATGGCCAATGCAGGGCCAGGAACCAATGGCAGTCAGTTTTTTATTACTTTAGCGCCAACTCCTCATTTAGATGACAGACACACAGTGTTTGGCGAAGTGGTTGAAGGTTTAGATGTGGTTAAGGCCATTGGATCCACACCTGTAGGTGCTCAAGATCGCCCTTTAGAAGAAATAAAAATGAAAAGCGTAAAAATTGTTAGAGAATAGTATTTTTATATGCAAAAAATTTTAGTAACAGGAGCTACGGGGTTTATAGGAACTCATTTAGTTAAAGCTCTTGTTAAAAAAAATTATTTAGTTTGTATTTTACACAGAGCCTCTAGTAATTTAGAGGCTTTTTTGTCTTTAGGTTCTTCTGTAACTTATGTGCAAGGCGATGTAACCGACCCCAGTAGTTTAGATAAAGCGATACAAGGAAAAGATTATGTTTTTCATCTTGCTGGTTTAATTTCTTCTAGTCATAAAGACAAAGCTTTAATGGAAAAAATTAATGTAGAAGGCACAAGGCATGTTATTCAAGCGTGTTTAAGGCATTCTATAAAGCGATTAATTTATGTTAGTTCGGTGGTAGCTGTGGGGGCTAGTGCTAATAAAGAAATTTTAAATGAAGATAGTGTTTATGAGGACAAGTTAAACAAGCTTTCGTATTTTGATACTAAAAAACGAGCAGAAGAATTAGTGCGCTTTGCTGTACAGAACGAAAATCTACCGGCGGTAATACTAAACCCCTCTACAGTATATGGCGAAGGGGATGTAAAAAAGGATAGTCGAAAATTACAAAAACTAGCGGCTAAAGGAAAATTACCTTTTTATACCCAGGGAGGGGTTAGTGTAGTTGGTGTGGAAAATGTGGTACAAGCTATTATTAATTCTACAACTTTAGGTAAAATAGGTGAGCGTTATATTTTGTCTGGCGAAAACATAGAGATACAACACTTATTACAAAGCATTTCTAAAGCAGCTAATGTGCAAAGCCCCTTTTTAAAAGTACCTCAGTTTTTATTTTATATCTTAGGGTTTATTGGCGATATATTGTCTTATATTAAAATCTCCTTTCCATTTACTTTAGAAAAGGTAAAAGTCGCCAGCCTATACCACTGGTTTGATTCTACTAAGGCTCAAAAAGAATTAAATTTTACTCCAGGCTTAGCCAAAGAGGCTATTGTTAAAAGCGTATTGTGGTCAAAAAAAAATAAATTTATTTAGTAAAGATTTTTTTAGCCATGACCACCCATCAAAAAGTTTTCATTTCTTGTGTCTTTGGGTGCCTCGTGCATATTTATAAAAAATTGTTCTACGGCATTAAGTAAATTTTGTTTTTCTTTTATTTGAAAAATTTCTTTTCTAAATTCTGTAGAATTTCTATATCCTGCCGAATACCAAGCGGATAATTTTTTTATTTGTAATAGTTGTATGCGTTCTTCGTATTGTTCAAAGTGTTTGGCGAGCGTTTTAAATAGTTGCGAAAAATTTCGAGTAAGCGTTTGTTTTTTGCTGGCCTCTAAAAATATCCAAGGATTTTTTAAGCAGCCACGGCCAATCATTACAGCATCGCACTGGGAAGTGTTTAAATAATTAATTGCATCTTGGTAGGTGTGAATGTCACCGTTACCAATAATAGGTATGGGGCTGTCTTTTTTTACGGATTTAATATACTCCCAGTCGGCAAGACCACTGTAGCCTTGAGCCCTTGTGCGACCATGTATGCTCACCCAAGTTAAGCCTTCATTATAGGCGAGGGTGGCCACCTCTAAAGAATTTCTACTTTGAGAGTCCCAGCCGGTTCTGATTTTTGCAGTTACTGGTATGTTAACCGCTTTTTTTATACAAGAAAAAATACCAGAAAGTGTTTTTAAATCTTTTAACAAGGCAGACCCTGCACCCTTTTTTACTACTTTGTTAACGGGGCAGCCAAGATTTATGTCAATAAAGCTGGCCCCTTGGTCTTCTATATATTTAGAGGCGTATTCTAAATCTTTTAAATCGGTTCCAAACAACTGAACCCCTACGGGTTGTTGATCTTGGCTGAAAGCCATTAGTTTTTTGGTTTTTTCGCTGTTAAATTTAAGGCCCGTGGCCGAGATTAACTCTGTGGTCATTATGCCACAGCCCATTTCTTTCATAAAAGAGCGAAAAGGAGCGTCGGTAATGCCCGCCATAGGAGCCAACACAAAGGGGTTTTTATGTAGGGCCTTTAATAAATCCATAAATTGATTAAAACACTAGGTTTTGCAAAAAGTCTACATTTTCTAACAATCCGCCAGAAAGAATATTAAATTTTTCAGACTCATTTAATTCTTGTAATTCAATAAGATCTTTATTTTTTATTAAGGCTCGTAACTCTATAGGTAATTGTCCTGTATTTTTAAAGTACAAACTATATTTTTTTTGATTACTGTAAACTTGGTAAAGGATATTTTGCAGCAAGATAATATTTGTAGCACCAGTATCAACTATTTTACTAAGGTTAGTAATTTGTTTAAAAGAGGCTTTTCTTTCTGCGTTCGTAGTTAAAATGGATTTTGCATACTGAAAACTTTTTTCTCCCAAATGTTTTTTAATACTTTTTAGCACTTGGTAAATAAACTGCTCACTTAAAGCATTGTTTATTTGTATTTGCGAGTTATAAAAAAGCTCTTGTGTGCTAAATTGAGATCGCAGTGACAATAACCCATAGGTATATTTTTGCAATTTTTTCTTAATAGAAGAGTATAATTTCAACCGGTATTCCTGAGTATCTTTTTCATCTATGTCTTTGTCTTGCAAAAATTCAAAATTTCTTAGTCTTAAAATGTCGACTTTTACCTCTTGTTTAATTAATTTATTATAGCAAAGCATAAATTTTTTAAAGCTTTCTGAATTAAGTGCACAATCTTTTTCCTCGCCGGTGTAACCGGAAGAAGTAAATATTCTATCAATGCGGCGCATTTTATCTTGAAATTGAGCTATAATATAATCCAAACCAAATTTCTGCACACCTTTAGCAGTTCCGCCCACCACGGCGATACTTACACCAGTCCATACAACTTGCTTTAAATGATTGGTTAAAAAAGAAGTGGTTGCGTATAGGGCTTCAACATTTTTTTCAGGAAAGCTGGAATAGGCTTTTTTTACAAAAGCTTTTCTGTTTTGTATGCCTTGTTTTAAATAATGCACTTCTGCACTTAGCTCTTTTAAAAAAATCTTTTTAAAAGCTCTGTTGGGAGGGTAGATGTTTGCATTTTTTAATGCACTTTTTACAGACGCTAATATTTTTAATTGAGAAGCGTTTAATTTTTGTGTTTTTTGCAGTAATTGTAATTTATCAGTTATAATTTGTAGCCTTCTAATATTACTTCCCTGCTTTAACTGCTCTGCATAAAGCCGTTTTTTTTGTAATAAATCATCAATAGCTCGCGTAGGCAGGTAATTGGATTTTATTTTTAACTCTGCAAAAAACGATTTGTATTCATTGTAAGAATTAAATGTAAATGTTTTCACTTTTACCATCTCGCCATTTTTTGCAATAGGCCAACTGTTAATTGTTACCTTTTTATTGTTGGCAAAGTACTTAGGTTTAATACGCAGGGATTTCAATTTTTTTAATTGTGCAGTGGCCTCTATGGACTGAGTTATTATTTTATTTACATTTACTGTATAAAGATGTGTTTTTTTAAGTAATTTTTGTATATATTGTAAGCCTGCCTTTGTCTCTGCAGAAGCAATTGCCCCTTTGCCGTTTTTTAAGAAGATCAAAGTTTTTACAAAATCTTTATCGGTTAAATATCGGGCAGGAGCTATATAATTTTGATTAATTCTAGAAAAAAACTCGCTGGCCTTTTTTCTAATGGCATAGGACTTACTAACTCTTAAAGGTTTTAGGCGATCATGCTTTGCCCAAAAAAATTGTTTAAGTTCTTTAATTTTTAAATTTTTAATTAAAGAGTTATAATAAGGCCACCACTTGGAGGGGCTGTTTATATATGTTTTTAAAAAATAATTAGTAGTCTTTGCGGAATTTTGTTTAAACAAAGAAGAAAGCCTTTGTATTTTTCTAGCTTGAACAAAGTTAGTTATTTTTGATACTAAAGAGGGTAAAAGCAACAAGCCAGAATCTAGGTGTACTAAGTCTTGATCTTTTTTTAAAGTTTTTAAAGTTTTTGCACTAGTTATAGAGTGATATTTTTGTATATCATATAGTGTTTTTTGAGAGGAATTAATTTTCCAATTATTATAAGTGTCTGCAGAAAACAGCGCAGTACTGGTAAGACTTGAGGCTATAAGTGTTTTTTTTCCAATCCAATTAAAAATACGAGCAATAAAGGCGACTCCAAAGATTCCTAGCCCGGTATCAGATTTCCAACTAGAACCTATTTTTTTTTTGGGGTGCTTTTGATTTAAGTAGCAGTATGCAGCTAAATCTTCAGAAATTACAGGAAGGGGAAAGGTAACTTTAGAGCTGTGTTTTAAAACAGCCTCTTCCACAGCAAATACATCGTGATGCAAGTTAGTCACTTTTTTTTGACAAACCTTTTTTGTTAGTTTTTGTAAGCTGGCAATAGAGGAGTGTAGTTTTTTGTCTAATAATTTATGAGTTTTTTTTGTAAAGCTTGATGAATTGGCAATTAAAGATTGCCCCAAAGAAGTTAGTTGGGGCAGTAGAGAATGCTTTAGTTTTACAGACCACTTAGATTGAAAATTAATTAAAACACTATGCAAAGGTTTGTTGGCAATATCGTTATGAATTTTTTCAACAGCGTTGGACAGCTTAGTATAAGAATTTTGTTTTTTACTGTTTTTAATCCATTTTTGATACAAAAGAGCAGTGTTTCTTAACTGCGTTAATAGCTTTTGTCGCTTACCTATAGATGCAAGTGGTGTTTGTATATTTATTTTCGGGTACTGCTTATTTAGACAAGAGTTTAATGCTTGGTTTTTAACGGGGTGTTTTAAAAATTGTGCAAAGCGGTTTATATGGCTAGATAGTTGTGCAACACTATAAGCTTCTAATTCTTTTTTAAAAACATTTGCCGAATTAGAAATCGAAAATGGAGATAGCACCATAGACCTGTCTAACAGGCTTTGCACAGTATAGTCGGCGGTTGCCAAAGGGTTATATTGTTTCAACAAGGCTTTTGAAAAAAGCACGGTGGTTGCATATTTTTTCTTAATGGTTTTTTGGTATGAGGGGTCGAGCATATAAACTTGTAACTGACAAAGGTGAGAGTAAAACTCTTGTTTTTTGTCAATTTTTTGGTCACTAGATTGCCAATTACCGCGGTCAGTAGGGGCCATTGTGCGGTCGGCAAGAGCCATTGCAGAAGATATAAAAAATAGGCTAATACACCAAAATATAAGCAGGTTCTTCTTATTTGACATAGTGAATAGTGAAAACATAGGCTCCTTAAAAACAGTTAGCTATACAGTTTTGTATTAATACATTAATGCGTTAATGCGTTAATCTGCAAGAAAGGTACCAAAAGTAAAAAGTGGGATTGTTCCTGTTCATTTTGAGACAGTTTTTTTTAAAGAGCAGTTCTGTTTTGATAAAAACTTGCCGATAGAGCTTACATCTAGGGAGATGTATGTATTTACAAGGCAATTTGGAGTTATTATTTAACGCATTAGATTCTATGAGCTGTATTGATGAGGTATTGCAAATGGATTGGCAGTTATTTTTAAACAAGGCCAAGCGTCATCGAAAGGAATGTGATAAAGCCGTAGACATAGTTAATAGTTGTGACTCTGACCCGACAAAATTAAAGGTCGCGCTAGAGGCTTTTCCCTCTTTAATTTTAAAGTATTTAGCCATAGAAGTAGGTTTAGAAATGTTAGAGTGCGAGCAGTATAAAAACAAGCAAGTCGTTGTTCATTAATTTTTTACAAAAGAAGGCTTAATGTCTGATAACAGTATTTTTGAAAGCAGTTTAAAAAATTTTCTAGCACCCATCGCCCATCTTTTAGAGGACGAAAGCGTTAGCGAAATTATGATTAACGGGCACAAACAAATTTGGGTCGAAAGATCTGGTAAAATAGTAGAGACGGATTCACAGTTTTCTGACGAAGACTCTCTTCGTGCGGCGGTAAACAATATTGCTCAAAGTGTAGGGCGAAAAATTAACGACGAAGAGCCTTGTTTAGATGCACGATTGCCTAACGGGTACCGCATTCATGTGGTGATTCCTCCCTGCGCAAGAAATGGAACCACGGTGGCCATTCGTAAATTTTTTTCCACAAGCATGACTCTTAAAGATTATATTGGGCTTAAGGCAATGAGCGTAGAGGTGGCTCAATTTTTAGATGTAGCTATGAAGCTTGGAAAAAATATTTTAGTCAGCGGTGGAACGGGGTCGGGAAAAACCACTTTATTGGGTGTGTTGTGTGAAAGAATCCCAAAGGGTCAGCGCATTATTGTTATTGAAGACTCTACGGAGTTGAGCGTGGATTACGAACATGTAGTATTTTTTGAAACACGAGTAAAAGATGAAGAAGGAAATGGAGAGGTTAGTATTGAAGATTTATTAAGAAGTAGCTTACGCTTAAGACCAGATAGAATTATTGTAGGTGAGGTAAGAGGGTCTGAAGCTTTTCATTTAATTCAAGCAATGAACACAGGCCACAAAGGTTGTTTAGGAACGGTTCATGCCAATACGGCAATCGACGCAATGGTTCGGCTAGAAGCTTTGGCTCAGGGAGCGGGCGCTAGAATTAGCGAGAAAGCCTTGCGGCACCAAGTTGCAGGAGCTATAGACTTAGTTGTTCAAGTTTCTAGGCTTGCTGATGGCTCACGCAAGGTAGTAGAGGTGTCAGAGGTGTTAGGTTTTACCAATGATGGCGACTATAATGTAAAACCGCTTTACGCCCTACAGGATTTTAGCAGAGATGAGGCGGGGCGTATCTTAGGACAAATTGAGCCTACGGGGCAAGAGCCTTCTTTTATGAAAGAAATTAAGGACTTAGGCATTCCTTTTAAGTATAAGAAAGTATTTAAAAAAGCCGCTTAATTTTGCAGGGTTTCTCTTGAGTTTTTAAGCCTTTCCCTTTACAAAGAACCTGTGGAAGTAAGCTCTAGAATTACAAAATCTCTTTTTTATTTTTTAGAAAAAAAACAAATTTCTGTTTCGTTAAATGATATGGAGCTTAGCCCTAACACTCCTCTTTGTTGGCTAGACCCCGCAAGCACGGCTTTGTATATTAGGCAGGCCGAACAAGAATACACAAAGGCTTTTGTAAACGCTTGTTTTTATAAAGATTGGGCGGAGGCTTCTTTTTCTTTACGGGCTTGGGAGGGGTTAGGTAGCGTATTGCGAATTATGCCCACGCCAGAGCAAAGCCGACTTGTTTATTTTTTAGCACAATTTTTTTCTTATTTTGTATCGCCAAACATAGAGTTAAATAGTGTGTCTTTGCAAGAAAATGAAGTGATTTTAAAAACCTCTATACCAGAACAAGGCTTTCCAGAAATTGCAAAGTACCTGAGTGCTTGTGTTACTTATATTCCTTGTTTTACTAAAAATCGTAACATGACCTGTTCTTGGCAGGGAGATTTATTTAAAATCCATTTCTTTAACCAACAAGAAAGCATTTTTGACACAAGCACTACAAGAACACATATTACTCCCGAGCTAATGAATTCGCTGTTAGAAGACTTTAAGAAAAAAGAAGAATTATTAATTCTGCGTGAAAAAACTTTGTTACAAAAAGAAGAACATATAAAAGAAAAAGAAAAAGAATTAGCATTAGAGAAGAAAAAACAAGAGAAACAATTAAAAAACAGTTTACTAGATTCTTTTGGACAGTTGTTTAACCTTTCTAAATCTGCAAAACTAAATACTAAGAAAACAAAAATAAAAAAGAAAAAAAACAACACCAATCAATTTAGCTTTGACTTAGATTAAGCATAAAACCGCCATAAACCAGGCCTGCAAGTGCAAAAGGACTAACAATGAAAATCAAAAAAATTTTAGCTAGAGAAATACTAGACAGCAGAGGCCAGCCCACGGTGGAGGTAGATGTTTTATTAGATTCGGGAGCTTTGGGGCGGGCAGCGATACCTTCGGGAGCATCTACGGGAAGCTTTGAAGCCTGCGAGCTACGCGACGAAAAGCCGTCTTACTTTTTTGGAAAAGGCGTGTTGAAGGCTGTTAACAATGTTAACACAGAAATTGCCAAGGCCATAAGTGGTAAAAGCTTTTTTGACATTCAAGAGTTGGATAAAAACTTAATTCAATTAGATGGAACAAAAAATAAATCACGACTAGGCGCCAATGCTATTTTAGGCGTGTCTTTGGCGTGGCTTAAGGCCATGGCCATACACAACAAAGAGCCTTTATATAAATTTATTAATAATGGAGAAAAATATTTTTTACCAACACCGCTAATCAATGTTTTAAACGGAGGGGCGCACAGTAACAACAATCTAAATGTGCAAGAGTTTATGTTGGTTCCTGTTTGCGGAGGATCTTTTAAAGAAGCTGTGCGAGCAGGTAGTGAAGTTTTTACGCACTTAAAAAATATTTTAAACAAAAAATCTTTGTCTACCGCAGTGGGTGACGAAGGCGGTTTTGCCCCAGCCCTTCAAAGCAACACAGAAGCTTTAGATTTATTATGCCAGGCAGTGGATCAGTCGGCGTATACATTGGGAGAAGATATTTTTTTAGCCTTAGATGTAGCGGCCAGTGAATTTTATAATAAAAATTCTTTATACAAATGGGAAAATAAAACTTTATGCTCAGAAGAATTAAGCGAAATTTATAAAAGCTGGCTAAAGAAGTACCCTATTATTAGTTTTGAAGACCCTTTTGAAGAAGAAGATTGGTCAGCTTGGTCTGCATTTACTAAAAGCACAGATGTGCAAGTGGTAGGCGATGATTTATTTGTTACTAATTGTCAGCGACTAGAAAGAGGTTTGCAAGAAAACTCGGCCAATGCTTTGTTAGTAAAAATGAACCAAATTGGAAGTATTTCTGAAACCCAAGCCGCTATTTTATTAGCTAAAAAGGGAGGCATGAAAAGTGTTATTTCTCACAGAAGTGGCGAAACAGAAGACAGTAGTATTGCCGACTTATCCATAGCCTTTTCTTGCGAACAAATTAAAACCGGTAGCGTTTGCAGAGGCGAAAGAACGCTTAAATATAACCAACTGTTTAGAATTGAAGAAGAGCTGGCGGAAAGAGCGGAGTTTTTAGGCAAACAAGCATTTGCAAAAAAATAAATAAAAAAATGAAATCTTTTTTCAAAACCATTATTTCTTTTTTTGATCAAGCAATGATGAACCCAAGAAAGGTTTTTATTTTTTTATTTTTATTTTTATTTTTCAGTTTACTTTTTGACGAAAGCTTCTTTAAATTTAGCAGTTTGTATTATCGGCTAAGTTCTTTAAAAAAAGAAGTTAAAGAATTAAAAGTAAGAATTAAAAGCATAGACACTGCAAAGGCTAATTTAAAAGACCCTCAGTATGTAGATTTTTTAGTTAAGGATAAGTTAAATTGGTCTCGAAAAAACGAATTGCTTTTTTTGTTTATTGACCAAAAAACACAAAAAGTGCAAAAAACTCAAAAATATAAAAAGCGCAAGAAATAGCCTATGAAAAATAAAAAAATTCTTTATTTAGTAGATGTTAGCGCTATTGTTTTTAGAGCTTTTTACGCTTTACCTCCTATGCAAAACAAAGAGGGACAGTCGACTAATGCTTTGTTTGGTTTTTTAAAAGTGGTTTTAAAACTATTAAAAACCAAAGCGCCCAGCACGGTGGTTTTTTGCTTAGACACCCCTCACCCCAGCTTTAGAAAAAAAATATATTCAGAGTATAAGGCTAATCGAAAAGATTTAGACCCCGATTTAGCAGAGCAGCTACCTTTTGTTGAGGGCCTAATAAAATCTCTTGGCATATGCGTGGCTAGCAAAAAAGGTTTTGAGGCCGATGATGTTATAGGGTCTCTTGCAAAAGACGGCGAAAAAAAAGGTTACTCTGTGGCTATAGTTAGCGGAGATAAAGACTTTGCTCAATTAATTAATAAAGACATTTGTATGTACGACATCCACCGCGAAATAATTTATGACAACAAGCAAGTGTTAGAAAAGTGGAATGTAAAGCCAGAGCAGATGATTGATTACTTAGCCTTAGTGGGAGACAGCAGTGACAATATTCCAGGAGTAAGGGGGATTGGCCCAAAAGGGGCATCAAAATTATTATTAGAGTTTAAAACCTTAAAAAACATTTATGACAATGTAGAAAAAATAGCCTCAGATACAGTTAAAAAAAAGTTATTAGAAGCAAAAAAAATCGCATTTTTATCGCAAACTTTAGTTAAAATTGACACAAAAGTAAGCCTTCCTATTTCTGAAAGCGACTGGAAGTTAAACCCCATCAACGAAAAAGCTTTTAAAGCCTATACCGAGCAATTTGCTTTTAAAAATACCTATACAGGCTTTATGGAGTGGCAATCAGGGGGCAGCGAACTTAACTTTGAAGAAAAAAATGTTTTAGCCCCAGGGGGCGAGCAAGGCTTTAAGTTAATAAAAGAAAAAAACCATTTGTCAAAAGCCAGTCTTAAAACTTCTGTTAAGACAAAAGTAGATAAATCGTTTTTAGCTTTTACTAAATCTTCTATTACAGACACTATTGTTAAAAAAAAAATAAAAGATATTTTTATTCCTAAAAAGATAAAAAGTATTTCTGTTAAAGAGCTAAAGGAAGTGTTGCCTCCCTACGAAAAGGCATGGGTGTTTTGTTACGAGTCTAGCGTCTTTCTTTTTTTTGGAAAACATTTTTTAAAAATTCCGTTTGCTGATAACTTAAATGAGCAGTTAAACCTTTCTTCTGAAGCCACAGACAGCTTGCGGGATATTGGAGAGGTGTTAGAGAGCAAAAAGATTGGTTTTAAATCCTACGATATTAAAAACCTGTGGACGCAAATGGGTTTTAAAAAAGCAGGTATTACAATATGGGACAATCAATTAGCTGCCCATGTGGGAACATCTAACAATATTAAATCGTGGGAAGGTTTGTGCTTTAAATATTTAGAAAAAGATATTGAAATAAAAAAAGATTTTAAAAATACAATTTCGGCTTTTGATATTTTAAGGCTACACCTTGAGTGTGAAATTGTATTTTCGCATTTTTTAAAACTTTCTGACACAGAATACATTTTTTCTCAAGTAGAACTTCCTTTAATTTCTGTATTGTACGATATGGAAAATAGAGGCATGTTAATGGATAAAAAATTTTTATTAACACAAGAAAAACAACTAAGCGAAGATATTAATAAGTTAACTAAAAGTATTTATGAAGAGGCGGGTGAAGAGTTTAATATTGCAAGCCCTAAGCAGTTGGGCGTTATTTTATTTGAAAAACTAGGTTTTCCTGTGGGGAAAAAAACAAAAACGGCCTATAGCACAGCGTCTTCAGTTTTAGAGCCTTTAAAAAAGCATAAAATAGTAAAATTTATTTTAGAATTTAGAGAGTTAAGTAAGTTGCAATCCACTTATGTGACGGGTTTGTTAAAGCGATTAAATAAGCAGGTTTATTTGCACACGCAGTTTAACCAGTCGGTAACTAGCACGGGGCGGTTATCTAGCTCTAATCCTAATTTGCAAAACATTCCCATTAAAACGGCTCGTGGAAAACTATTAAGAAAGGCTTTTGTTGCGCGCCCCAGTTATGAATTTATTGCAGCAGATTATAGCCAAATAGAATTACGAATATTGGCCCACCTATCAGGAGATAAAAATTTATGCAAAGCATTTATTAACAAAGAAGATGTTCATGCTTTTACTGCTTCTCAAATTTTTAAAACGCCTTTAAAAAAAGTGACCAAAGAACAAAGGGGTAGGGCTAAGGCGGTAAACTTTGGTATTTCTTATGGGCAGGGCGTTTTTGGTTTATCAGAAAGTTTAGGAATTTCTCGGGCCGAGGCCAGCAGTATTATTAAAAACTATCACAGTCGATTTCCTTTAGTGCAAGAGTATATGGAAAGTGTTAAAGAGCAGGCCCATGAGGACATTTATGTTAAAACCCTTTTAGGAAGACGGCGTTACTTGCCAGACTTATTATCTAGCCGTGTAAATGTGCAAAAGTTTGGAGAAAGAGCAGCCACTAATGCCCCCATGCAAGGCACGGCTAGTGACTTGATTAAATTAGCTATGGTAAAAGTGGCCAGCAGTTTAGATGCTTTTTTATTGTTACAAGTACATGACGAATTAATTATAGAAAGTTTAATAGAAAATCGCGAAGATAATATTTTAGAGTTAAAAAATATTATGGAATCGGTAGTTCCATTAAAAGTTCCTTTAGAAGTGAATATTTCTTGCGGGGCTAATTGGTTGGAGTGTTGAGGTAAAAAAGCACAGCTGGCTAAAAACGCCACGTCAAAATGCCACGCCAAAACGCCACGTCAAAATGCAAGAGGCCTTAAAATAATAAGCCCTCTATGACTCTGGCACCCTTTGGGTGAGTCGTCATAGAGGGCTTATTATTTTAAGGCCTCTTGCGTTTTGGCAGATGTGCTCTTTTAGCTTTTAGTTTTTTTTGGTAATAAAAATAGAGCGGTTATCATTAGTAAAATTAACCCGCAAAGAACTCCCCATATTAAGAAGGGTTGATTTTTTATTTTGCTTATAAGTGAAGCTAATTGTCTTTTGTTTGCGGTTTTGTTTTGGTTATAGTAGCTTTGGTCATCAAACACTAAAGTGCCTGTTCCTACGGTGCGGCCACCCTGCTCAATTTTAATTTCAATATCTCTGTCGTAAGTAGAGGTTGAGTCTGTGCGCCAAGTAGTAATTTTTAATTTTCTATTAATAGAGCTAAGACGGAGGTCTCCTTGCGTGTTACCTCTTGCATCTACATCTTGGTTCCATAAAAACGCACTCACACTAGCAGAAGTGGCTGTAGTGTCTTTGCTTTTTTTCTTTAAAATTAGGGGAGGAGTAGAGCCAGAACGAGTTCGTCCTGCTTGGATAAAGCTATTCAGTTTTTCGTAGTAAATATTATTTTGTGGGCCATAACTATAATGCCATGCTGCTTGTGCCACAGGTTCTAGATATAATACCGAATCGCCCTCGGGCAAATAAGGTTGATAAGAATACATAGTTACCAACATTTTTTTCATTCGACCACAGTTTTGAATAAGTCCGCGATTAAATGCGATACCTAAGCCGTCGGAAAGCGTATTTCTCCAGCTTAAGCTGCCCGTTAATAATCGGGCGATGCCTGTACCGATTAGATCTTGCTTCACACGAGCGTTTGTATTTCCACACAAATTATAGCTGGATAAAAAGCTTGTGCTTTGTACTCTTAAATCTCCTGTCCAAGCATTATCATCGCCGCCTTGCCCGCCGTTACTGCCATTGCCCCAGCCGCCGCTACCGCAAGCCATTAAGGTAGTTGTTAATAATCCTAGTATTAATTTTTGCATATTTCTGCTCCTTTACTTCTGATAAGTATTGATGCACAAATTATCGACTTTTTAGTGTAAAAAATAAACAGGCGCAAAGGCTAGTTTAATCAAACCGAACACTAACGCTTTTGGATAAAGGAAAGGCTTGGCACAATAAGCTTTCTTTTTTGTTAATGTTCGAAGCATCTAAAATTCCTAAATCCTGTTGTTTTACACACCCCTCGGTCACGGTAGCCAGGCAAGATAGGCAAGCACCACTAAGACAAGAATAGGGGGCATCGATGCCAGCGTCCAAAATAGTTTCTAAAATACTTTTTTCTTCTTTATAGTCTAAAGTATGGATTTGTTCGTCTATGTCCACCAAAATAGTTTTGGTTTTCTCTTGTTTGGCGCTATTGTCTCCAATTAAAAAACCTGCGTCAGCCGTTTCTTTTTTTTCTGTTATATTTTCGGAGGAAGAATTTAATAAACGCTTAAAGGGATTGTCTTCATCATTAGCTTTACGAATTTTTGATACGAAAGATTCGATATGTAAATGTTTTGTTGGCACACCTAAAAATAATAAATTTTCTATATGTTCGGTCATGTACTCTGTGGGCCCACAGATATAAAATTCTTTTTCCCATAAAGGGGTTAAGTGTTGGCTAAAAACATTTTGCATTAATTTGCGGCTTAAACGACCAGAGTACAAAGCAATATTAGGTTGAGGGCAGGTAGTTTCTTGTTCTCCACTTTGGCTTAAAGTATAAATCAGTTGAAGTCGCTGAGAGTACTTTTCTGCTAATTGGCTTAACAAAGTTTTAAATAAAATTTCTTCTTTATTTTTGTGAGAACAAACAAAAATAACTTTATCCTTTTGATTATTGTGTAATAGAAATTTTACTATAGAAAATAAAGGCGCAACACCACTGCCAGCACCAAATAATATATATTGTTTAGGTGTACTTTGTGGCCAAGCAAAAAAACGACCTTTTGGGGGGCTAATTTTTACCACAGTTCCTTCTGCAATCTGGTCTACTAAAAAAATAGACAAACAGCCTTTGTCCACTTTTTTAATACTCACTTGAATAGAGTCTTCATAAGGGGCAGAAGACAAAGAATAGCTTCTTTTAATTTCCTTACCATTTATGTTTACATAAAGAGAAATAAATTGGCCGGCAACATAGTGAAATTTTTGTTTAGGGTCAGTTAATTTTAACACTAAAGAAACTGTAGTAGGGCTTTCTATAATTTTGCTTTTCACTGTTGCAGAGATTAATACATTGTCACTCATAACACTTAGCCTTATTTTTTATGTTCAAAACACTTTTCTATGGAATTTACACTGAGTATCTGGCATTTTCCACCTAACAGGTACTCTTTTTTTTCTACATTAATTAATAAACTTCCTCCAGGCATGGAAATACTTACTTCTGTTGCACTTTTATATAAAGGCACGAAAGTTTTTAAATAATATGCCAAAGCCGAGGCTCCGGTGCCGCAAGACAAAGTAAAGTTTTCCACCCCTCGTTCAAAACTAATAGCGTGTAAAGTGTTTGGGTTAAACAAAGTAACATTAAAGCCTTTGTCATTTTGGCAGCGAATAGTTTGTATTATTTTTTGCAAATCAGTATTAAGCTGCTGTATTTTATATTGCATTAAGTGCAAAGAGTGTTGCTTTAAATCAGCACCAGCATTAAAAAAACGGATAAATTCCACAGGAAGAGAAAGTTGGTCTGGATAAATGGGCAATAGGGCATGGGGGACACCAAGGTCTATATAAGTAACTGCACTATAAGCTTCAGAAAGAGATTTTAAAAAAGTGGTTGAGTATAACTCTTGCAAGTAAGGTTCGTTAGAAGAAGGTAATTTTTTTCCCTGCGGCATAGAAAGAAAAGGAAGGCTATTTTTAATACAACCGGTTTGCACAGTATTGTTGGGCCCCAACAAAGAAAAGGCGGTTTTTTCGTGAGGAAATTTTTTAGATAAATAGTAAATTAAACCTCGCGCGAGGTTTCCGCACATATTTGCAGGCTTTCCATCGGCATTAAAAAATTGCCATTGCAAATGGTGTTTGTTATTTGCAAACAGTATGGCTAAGCCATCCACTTTGTGCTTATGGCAAGCTTGCTGTATTTTTTCTTCTTCTTTCCAAAAGCTTACCTCTGCTGGAGAAAGTTTTTTTAACAAAGGGGTTTCGTCTACAACAAAAGTATTACCAGTGCTGTTAATATGAAAAAGAGAAGTGGGGGTGTAAGGAAAGTTTGACAAAGGAATTGCTGCCTTGCCTTATTAAGACTTGTTTTTTTCCATACAAACAACCTTATAATCAGCTGTAAACAGAGCGTTTTGTAAATTATTAAGCATAAAAGAGAATTTAAAAGTTTTTTTGTAGATTTTCAAATTAGAAAAGAAAAAATAACGCAAAGCAACAGCGTGTAATAACTGCTTTTCCTTTGCTTTTAATTAGTGGAAAAAGAGAGAGTTATGTTTTTATCCTCTAATTTTCCTTCCAGCTGGCATAAACTTATGAGAGAAGAGCTTTCTAAGGATTATTTTTTACAATTAGAGACTTTTTTATCTCAACAAAGTCAAAAGCCCGAGCCTTTTTACCCCGCAGTGCCACTAATCTTTCGGGCACTATCAGCAGTTTCTCCCCATAAGGTAAAGGTCGTTATTTTAGGGCAAGACCCTTATCACGGGCCCGAGCAAGCAGAAGGTTTAAGTTTTTCTGTGCCCAACAATATACAGCGACCACCGTCTTTAAAAAATATTTTTAAAGAACTGTCCACAGATTTAAACACTTCTTTGCAAAACTTAGAAAAAAATTCTTTATTACCGTGGGCTCATCAAGGAGTGCTTTTATTAAATTCGGTATTAACGGTAAAGAAAGGTTGCCCGGCCTCTCATGCAGATAAAGGGTGGGAGACTTTTACCACGGCTATTATTAATAAACTAAATGATCAATATGATAATCTAGTTTTTATTTTATGGGGTGCTTATGCACAAAAAAAAGCACAATGCATTGATAAAAAAAAGCATTTAGTTTTATGTTCTGCGCACCCATCACCCCTTTCTGCGTATCGCGGTTTTTTTGGTTCAAAAGTATTTTCTAAAACCAGCACCTATTTAGTGCAAAAAAATAAAACTCCTGTTAACTGGTTAAGTGTGAAGGGTGACTAATTTTACAAAAGCTTAAGAACAATGACTAATTCAATTTACACTATCAAACACAAGCAGAAACAAACTAAGGTTTATTATGCGGAGTTGGCCAAAGCGGTTAATTTATCTAAAATCATTAAAACAGATAAAAAAAATATTTTACTAATTTATGATAAACAGTTAGAAGGCTTACGGCCTTTTAAAAAACTAAAGCAACAAGCTGCGCTTAGCTATTGTTTAGAGGCGGGGGAACCTTTAAAAAAATTGTCTCAATTTGTGCATCACTTTTCGGCGTTAAATAAAAAGTATTCTAATCAAGTTACTCGCCAAACGCATATTGTTTCTGTGGGAGGGGGTTCTGTTGGAGACTTTGTTGGATTTTTAGCCAGCGTGTGGAAGCGAGGGTTGGGGCTAACCCATATTCCCAGCACATGGCTGGCCGCTGTGGATTCGGCTCACGGAGGAAAAACGGCATTAAATATAGATTTTGGAAAAAACCAATTAGGAAGTTTTTATTGTGCTAGCCAAATAGTTATTATTAAAAACATATTACAAAGTTCTTCTTTGGAATCGGCCTATGGTGAAATTTTTAAAATGGCTTTTTTACGAAAAGCACTATTTTCTAAATTAAAAAACACACCTTACCCCTCGGCTTCTTTAATTTGGAGGTTATTACCAAAGCTAATACAAGGTAAATATTTTTATATTCAAAAAGACCCTTTAGAAACAACGGGACAAAGAATGTACTTAAACCTAGGGCATACTATAGCTCATATTTTAGAATTACAGTTTTCTATTCCCCATGGAGCTGCAGTAATTTTAGGTTTAGATTTTTCTTTAAATTGGAGTTTGCGTAAAAAACTAATATCTAAGCCAATTTTTCAGCCTTACTCTGAGGCGTTAAAGCCCTTAGTAAAACAGTGGAGAAAAGAAGTTAAAACGCTTTCTAAAACAAAAGCTGTAAAGTTGTTACTTCAAGATAAAAAAATAAATAATAAAAACAGTATTCACTTTGTGTTTTTTACCTCTAAGGGATATGCGATAAAACCCACGCCTTTAAAGTCATTAATTACAGAGTTGCAGCGAGCTAATTATATAAAGTAAATTATGAAATTTTCTTTTGTGGGAGAAGTCCCCTCTTCTAAATCTTTATTTAACAGAGCATTAATTTTAAAAAGCTTTGAGGATAATTTATTAATAAACGGCTTTAGTCAGTGCGACGATGTGGCCTTAATGAAAAAGGCATTAAAAGATTTTTCAGAAGGTAAAACCGAGCTTTACTGTGGTTCTGCGGGAACGGTATTGCGCTTTTTAGCTATTCGTGTTTCTAAAAAACCAGGTAAGTATTACTTAAAAGCAGATGAACAATTATTAAACCGACCACAAAAAGAACTAATTAAGTTATTATCACAGTTATCTTGTCAGGCCGTTTTTGATAAAAAGGGTTTACATATAACTTCTTTGGGGTGGAGTTTAATGGGAGACAGTCTTTCTATTTCTGCCAAACAATCAAGCCAGTTTGTTTCGGCTTTTTTATTGAATGCTTGGAACTTAACTGCTCCTTGCTATATTTCTTTAGGAGATACATTGCTTTCTAAAACCTATTTACAAATGACAATAAAATTATGTCAACAACAGGGAATGAGTATTAACTACAGCAATGAAAAGCCTTATGAAATTTATATTCCTAAACAACAACAAGTAAACGCAACTCCTGTTTTTTTAGAACCAGACATGAGCAGTGTATTTGCATTAGCCGCCATAGCTTCTGTTAGTGGGCACGCACAAATTACCAAATTTCCAGTAAAAAGCCTTCAAGGAGACAGTGTTTTTATCCCCTACTTAAAAGAGGTTGGAGCTAATATTCACACCAAAATGGAGGGGGAAGGGGTGGTTACATTACAAGTTAAAGAAGCCTCTGTATTTAAAACCCCTTTTTGCGGTCACAAAATGACAAAAAAATTAGAAAAAGCTTTCGAGGTTTCTTTAAAAAACACTCCCGATTTATTTCCGGTTTTAGCAGCTTTGGCTTGTTTGTTAACTGGCGAAAGTGTATTTCACGATACGGCACATATTGCTTATAAAGAATCTAATCGCTTAAAAGAAATGAAAACCTTGTTAAATTTATTGGGAAGAGAGGTAGACCTTAAGCAAAACACCTTTGTTGTAAAAAAATGGCAGTCTTTAAAAGCATCGCCAGCGCTGAAAAAAAATATTATTTTTGATACGAAAAAAGACCATCGTTTGGTAATGGCTGCTTATGTATTAAAGACTGCGGGTTTTTCTATTACATGCTCTAACGAAGAGGCTGTTTCTAAAAGTTTTCCTGAATTTTTGCCTTTAACCAAGGGGCCGTTGTCTTATTTTTAGTCACTCGTGTACTTTTTTCTATTTTAAGAGTTTTTATTGTATGTATTTTTTTTAAGACTAAATTGGCTTTTTATAAAGAATTTATAGGGTAAAAATAACTAAGGTGTTGTTATGAAACTTTCTTGCCAATTAGGAATTTTGTTTTTATTTATTATTGCCGGCACAGGCTGTGTGCTGCCACCTCACCCCGTGTTAAATACGGCAAAGCCTTTGGGTAGGGGTAACATAGTGGTTAATGTGTTTCAGCGTGGTTATTATAGCTCTGCTAGAAAAAAAAGTGTAAACCCTGTTGGCTTACAGGGCGTTAAAGGTGTGGGAATAGGTTATGGGCTGGGGCCCGCTTTGGATTTGCACTTTTTTTTAGAAAAGCAAGAAAAAGCAATACCCACCTTGGCAATAAATTATTCTTGGTACAAAGAAGGGTCTTTTTTTAGCTCTGTAACAGGAGCTTACTCGATGAGCCAAAGGCACTTTAGTGATGGCGAACTTTCTGACTATCAATTTATGCAAGTGGGCCTTTTAAATACTTACTATTGGCGTAAGTGGCTTGTGACAGCGCACATTTCTTTAAATAATGCTATGTGGAAAACCAACTATAATGTTCAAGGCTACCTTTTAAAGCCGGCTAAATCAAACTTTAGAATAATAATTCCAGGAGAGGGAAATATCTTATACGAGCAACTAGATTTATCTTTACAGTATAAATTGTGGCGCCAGTTAAGAGTGGGCCCATTTATTAATCTGTTGCTACATCATAAAAGCCATGGCGATGTAGAGATAGAGTTTGTCGATCGAAAAATTCTTAGTTCTTTTTTTTGGGGGATAAGCTTTTCGGCGTATTTTTAGTTACTTAGCTTTTTTAAGTGTTTTTGTGTAAATACTAATTACACGACCTGTTTTATTATCAAAATAGGTTTTTCTTGGTAAAAAATGATTTAAAATTCTTACGGGGTTTTCATAGCGCAACACGGTGTCTGCTTCGGAGTAAATATTTGCTCTTGTTTTAGGTTCGCCAAACTTAGTATGACCAAACTCATGAGAAAGCACGGCCATATGATCGATTTTTTGTTTACTTTGAGAAAATTCTTTTTTAGATAAAAAGTCAGAGGCAATGGCAATAAAGCTACCAGAAGCGTAAGTGCTAGATTGTGTTTCTGTAATATAAAATTTAGAATAGGCTAGTTCAAATAAAAAATCTTCTGTAGGAGTAAAAACTAATTGGTTTTTTTTTACAGAGACACTATAGTAATTTTTTTGTAGTAAATATAAATCCAAGTTAACCACTTTTTGTACCCAAAGTGCGCCGGCAGGGCTCATGGCAAAGTGATATAAAAAAGATTTTAGTTTTTTAGACAAAGGTAGCGAATTACTAAACACCTCTCCTGGCTTAGTGGATAGGTGCAGCTGTTTAAAGACAAGCCAATTTTGATAACGGCTAAGTATTTCTTTGTTTTTGTAACGAGTAACGCAGTGATTTCTTTGCACCAAGATAGAGCCGTTGGGTTTTTTTCTAATTACAATTTGTCCTCCAGACATAGAGTCTTTAGTATTTAACTCTTTATTTAAGTCCATTACGGGAGCACTTTTATAATTTTTAAAATTTTTAAAACAAGAAAAAGATGTTGAGTTGGCCAAAGCAGTGGCGGGCAGGATTAATAAACTAAAAATATAAACAAATAGATAAAAATAGGTTTGCATAGCTTTTTATAAGCAAAATACGTGCTAAAAAGTGTTTTATTTTGAAACAATTTTAGGGCTGATTAGGTCTTGGGCTGTGGAAGAAAGAGTAAAGCGGTCACGCCGATGACAATTACAGCGTCGGCAACATTAAAAACGGGCCAATAGTATAAAGTTTTATAGTGAACATCAAAGAGGTCTATAACATAGCCAAATTGCAAGCGGTCTAAATAGTTACCCACGGTGCCGGAAAAAATAAAAGCTAGGGAAGAGATATAAATCCATGATGCACTTTTTGCTTTTTTAAGTAAAAATAAAATAAACATAGCCGCGCAGGGGGCTAGCAGCAAAAAAAACCAATCTCTTAAAGAAGAATCGCCTTGGCTTAAAATACCAAAGGCAGCTCCTTTGTTTTGTACATAACTTAGGTTAAAAAAACCATTAATGATGGGGTGAGTTTCTCCCAGCCTATAATGAGTATGAATATAAAGTTTGGTAACTTGGTCTAGGGAAATTAAAATTATAGAAAGGAGCCCAAAGTGGATATGTTTTTTTGTTAGCATAAGGTATTAGAGTAAAGCATCTACACATTTTTTGCAAATATTTGTACCCCAAGGTTTGTGTTCGATTAGTTCTAAACTATAAGTCCAGCACCGAGGACATTTATCTCCACTACTAATTAAACTGTTTATTTTTAAAGCTTTGTCTTGTGTGTTTTTTAAAACCACCTTAGAGACAATAAAAAACTCAACTAAAAAACTTTCTGTGTAGTGGGCAAGCTCTTTAGGAAGGTTATATATTTCTAATTCTATTTCTAAACTAGAGCCAATTTTTTTTTGAGCTCTTAAATCTTCAATATCTTTATAAGCTTTTGTTTTTAGCTCGAGTAGTTGGTTTATAGAATCAAATAATTTTGTATTTTCCCATTGGGGGTTGGGTTTTGGAAAAGGCAGTAAGAAAACAGAAAATACCTCATCGTTAGTATTAATATTTTTGTGTATTTCTTCAGAAAGAAAGCTTAAAATAGGGCTCATTAAAGGGCTTAAGTTTTTTAATAATATGTAAAAAACTGTTTGAGCCGATCGCCTAGACGGGCCCGTAGTTTTGGCAGTATAAAGACGATCTTTTAATAAATCTAAATACTGCGAAGACAGTGTAACAAAAAAAGTATTTAATTCGTGGTACACCTTATGAAATTGGTAGTTATCATAATGAACTGTAGTATTTTTAATCAATACATTTAATTTATGCAAAGCAAATTTATCTAAATCACTAAGGTCTTTGTAATTTAGGCTGTCTTTTTCTAGGTTAAAGTCGTGAATATTTCCCAATAAAAAGCGAAGGCTGTTACGAATTTTTCTATAAGTGTCGGTGAGTTGTTTTAAACCTTCTTCTTTAAAGGACAGGTCTTGCGAATAGTCTTCGTGAGCAACCCATAGGCGTAAAATTTCTGCCCCATACTTTTCTACAATTTTCATAGGGCTTTGAACATTACCAAGGCTCTTGCTCATTTTTTTTCCATGTGCATCAGTAACAAAGCCATGGGTAACAAGTTGTTTAAAAGGCGGTTTTTTATTGGCGGCTAAAGAGGCAAATAAGCTGGTTTGAAACCAGCCGCGATGTTGATCACTGCCCTCTAGGTAAAGGTCGGCAGGAAAGTTTTCGGAAGGTTGGTTTACTTGATTAACTCTATGGTAAGCGCCGCTATCAAACCACACATCTAAAATATCACTTCCAATTTTAAAAGAATCGGATTGGCATTTTTCACACTGATAACCTTTGCTAAACTCTTTTACAGGGGTGGAAAAATAAGCTTCCATCCCGTTGGTTTCTTTCATTTTTACAGCAATCTTTCGCATGATTTCGGGCTTGGCTAAACTGTGTCCACACTCTGTACAGTAAAGCACAGGTATGGGAACACCCCATGTTCTTTGTCGACTCACACACCAGTCGGGAGCGTTGGCAGTCATAGCGTTTAAGCGTGCTTTTCCCCAGCCAGGGATAAATGCAATGGCTTTAGAGTCGATTAGTTTTAGTGCTTCTTTTTTTAAATTATAAGATGGCGAAGTTCTGTTAATAAACCATTGTGGGGTAGCTCTAAAAATTAAAGGAGCTTTAGAGCGATCACCATGGGGGTAGCTGTGAGTGATTTCTTTTTCAAAAATTAAGTGTTTAGATTCTTTTAAGTCAGCCACAATTTTCGAATTAGCTTCTGTAATTTTTACTCCCTCATATTTAGGAAAGTCAGAAGTGTAACGACCAGCGGGGTCTACGGGGCTTAACACAGGTAATTGATATTTTGTTCCCACATGGTAATCGTCAAGTCCATGCCCGGGGGCGGTGTGCACACAACCTGTTCCGGCCTCTAAGGTAACATGCTCTCCTAAAATTACTTTAGATTGACGATTTTCTATAAAGGGGTGCTTGGCAAAAAGTAATTCTAACTCGCAAGCTTTAAAAGTGCGTAATTCTTTTAATTGTATGTGGCAATTTTTTTCTACAGAACTTTTTAAATCTTTAGCAATAATAATATGAGTGTCTGAGTGTTCGCCTTCAATGATTTCGTACAACCCATAAACAAATTGAGGGTTAAGGCAAATGCCCACATTGGCAGGAAGAGTCCACGCAGTGGTAGTCCAAATTACAAAAGCCGTTTTTTTGTGAGAAAGTTTTAATTGATTAAGGCTTTCGGGCTCTAAATAAAATTTTACAAAAATAGAAGAGCTAGTGTGATCTTGATATTGCACTTCTGACGAGGCAAGGGCAGTTTGTAATTTACAGCACCAATACACAGGCTTGTAGCCTTGGTAGAGTAAATTATTTTCTAAAATATCAGCTAGTAAATTAACCTCTTCGGCCTCATAGTTTTTATCTGTAGTAAGGCGTGGGTTTTCCCAATCGGCAATCACGCCAAGTCGCATAAATTCTTTTTTTTGTATTTCTACCCAATGCTGCGCTTCTTTTTTACACTCTGCTCGAATTTCACTTTTGCTTTTGTTACGAGCTTCTTTTTTTAATTTTTTATAAACATTTAACTCAATGGGTAAACCATGACAGTCCCAAGTGGGAATAAACTGAGTTTTATGTCCCGATAAATTTTTATACTTTACTGTAATATCTTTTAAAATTTTATTTAATGCGTGGCCAAGATGTAAATGCCCATTAGCGTAAGGTGGGCCATCGCAAAATGAAAACACTTTACTATCTTTATTTTTTTCTAAAATAGCGTGATACAGTTTTTTATCTACCCAATTTTGAATATAACCGGGTTCTTTCTGTGGGAGTTGTGCCCGCATGGGAAAGTCTGTTTGAGGCAAGTTTAAGCTGTTTTTAATTTGTTCAGCTAATTTAATTTGCTCTGGAGTTTTTGTAGTTTTAGACATTTTTTTATATTGGCTTAAAGCCTTTCTAAAGTCAAAAAACTAAAATCAGGATTGCCCCGGTGTTCAATGCTACTAGTTTTCTTAAATTCTTTTTCAGAAATAGAAGGGTAAAAAGCATCGCAATTATAATTATAAGCGATACGGGTAATATAAATGCGATCTACTAAACTTAAGCTCTGTTTGTAAATTTCTGCCCCTCCAATAACAAAAACTTCTTTATCGTATTGGGCAGTGTGTTTTTTTGCCTCTGTTATAGCGTCATTTATGGAAGAAACAAAAAGCACTTGTTTGGAGGGGTGGGTGTGTTTACTGCGGCTAATAACAATATTTAGTCGGTTAGGTAAGGGGTGGTGAATGGAATCAAAAGTTTTGCGCCCCATAATAATGATTTTATTTTGTGTTGTGGTTTTAAAAAACTCCATGTCTTTGGGAATGTTCCAGGGAAGTTCGCCATTTATGCCAATGCCATTATTTTGGTCAACGGCGGTAATGTGAGATAGGGTAATATTGGAGTTCATTATCCATGACCTTTAAAAAATGGCGTCCCCTACGGGACTTGAACCCGTGTCTTCACCGTGAAAGGGTGACATCCTAGACCGCTAGACGAAGGGGACAGCGGAAGTACTTATAGAGTTAGTTATAAAACTGTAAATACTATAATTAATGGTGACCCGCCTTGGGCTCGAACCAAGGACCCTCTCCTTAAAAGGGAGATGCTCTACCAACTGAGCTAGCGGATCATCAAGTAACCAATACTTATGGAAGTATGGAAATTTGTCAATCTAGAAATAGAACACAATATTACTGTGCGGCTTTAAAATAAAGAGTTAATCCAGATGCTCTGACCTCTGTCGGGACCCACAGAAATTACATCAATAGGAATCTTTAAATGTTGCTCTAGAGTGCTAATATAGTTTAGTGCCTTTTTGGGAAGTTCTTTTTTTTGCAGACAGGTTGTTATATCTTCTTTCCAGCCAGGCATTTCTAAGTATATGGGTTTGGCCTTTACAATTTCTCCAGGCGATGAAGGGTAATCTGTGGTTGTGCTTTCGCCCATTTTATAAGCGGTACAAATTTTTATAGTTTCCAGACCGCTAAGCACATCTAGCTTCATTAAAGCGATAGAGCTAATACCGTTAATGCGAATAGCATACTTTAGGGCAGGTATATCTATCCAGCCACAGCGTCGAGTTCGCCCAGTGGTAGCACCAAACTCGTGGCCATTTTTTTGTAAAAAATCACCAACAGTATCATTTAACTCTGTGGGAAAGGGGCCTGCCCCCACCCTTGTAGTATAGGCCTTTGTAATACCTAAAACCTTTTTAATATTTTGTGGTCCAATGCCCGTACCTATGCAGGCCGAACTAGAAATGGTAGACGAGCTAGTTACAAAGGGGTAAGTGCCGTGCAAGAGATCTAGCAAAGAGCCCTGGGCTCCTTCAAACAAAACTTTTTCTTTTTTTGCAATGGCTTTGTAAATTATATGAGAGCTGTTTGTGCAACAATAGTTTTTTAAAATATTAATCGACTCGGTAATTTCTTGCAAAGCCGTTTCGGCAGATATAGGTTTTTGTTTATAAAAATGTTCTAATAAAAAGTTTTTTTCTTTTAAAGATTTTTCTATTTTTTCTTTTAGAACAGAGGTGTTAAATAAGTCGCCAAATAAAATAGCCTTTCTAGAGGCGCGATCTTCATAGGCGGGGCCAATACCCTTTCCAGTAGTGCCTATTTTTTCATTTTTAGAAAAAGCTTCGCGAGCTTGGTCGAGCTGTTTGTGATAAGACAAAAGCACCGTGGCTTTGTCGGATATCATTAGTTGAGAAGGGTCTTTTAAAAAGTTATTTTTTTTTAAGCCGTCAATTTCTTTTGCCAATTGAACAATATCAATTACCACTCCAGAGGCAATTAAACATTTAGTATGAGAGTGTAAGATGCCTGAAGGTATTAGGTGTAACACCGTTTTTTTGCCATCGACTATTAAAGTGTGTCCTGCATTTGCACCCCCTTGGTAGCGCACTACCCAGTCGGCTTGTGCAGAAAACACATCTACTACCTTTCCTTTTCCTTCATCACCCCATTGTGAACCAATAACTACTACAGCGGACATATTTACCTCGGCTTTGTGTTTTGAATAGAAAATACACTGTGTAAAGTATCTATTTTTTCTTTTGCATTTTGTAAGTAATTTTTATTTTCTAAACTAAGAGCTATGGCACGGAAAGTTTGATACAGGTTTAAGGGCCCAATGTCGCCCATATGCCCAATGCGCACAATTTTTCCTTTTAATTTATCTTGTCCGCCCACAAGGTGAATATTGTAGTGTGTTTTTAATTCGGCTAGCCACTGTTGCGCATTTATTTTTTCAGGAATATTAAAAGCGGTTAGGCTAGGGCTGGGGCTTTTTGAAAAAGCAGAAAGTTGCAAAATACTTAGCGCTTTTTTAGACAGCTCGGCCAAATGAGATATGGATTGTATTTGTTTTTCTAGTCCGTCCTTTTGCAAATGATCGGTGGCAGTTTTTAAAGCTAACACTAAATGTACAGCACTACTAAAAAGAGTTTGGTTGTTGTTGTAAGCTTTTAAATGCGGCTGAATATCCCAGTAATATTTAGGGCACTGTGATTGTGAGTACGCAAGCATTGCCTGTTTAGAAAAAGAAATAAAGGCTAGGCCCGCGGGCCCTGCAAAAGCTTTTTGAGAACCTCCAATTAACACATCAATATGCCAATTATCTTGTTCTATGTTTTGTGCAGCTAGTGCCGAAATAGCATCAACTATTAATAGGCTTTGTGGGCTAGCTTGCTTAAGTAACTCGCCGACTTTTTTTACCGGTAAGCTGCTGGCAGTGCTGGTTTCACAAGCTTGCATACATAAGGCCGATAAGTTTGGTAACGACGCAATAGTTTGTTTTAGCTGTGTTAAATTTAGGCTTTCCCCTAGAGGAACTTTTAAAACATGTACAGTAATACCGTAGGCCTTGGCTATTTCTACCCACCGGTTTCCAAATTTTCCAGCATCAATAACAAGAATGTGGTCTTTGGGGCTTAATGTATTAACTAAGGCGGCCTCCATGGCGCCACTGCCCGAGGAGTTTAAAATTAATACAGGTTCTTTAGTTTTAAAAATATACTGCAAATTGCCAAATAAATTTTTAAGAATGACGGTAAATTCAGAGCTTCTGTGATGTAAACTGTCTGAGCCTATAGATTGCAAAACGCTTTTAGCAATTTTTACGGGTCCTGGAGTCATTAATAGAGAGGGTGACTTTTCCATTGGTTGTTATTATAATTTTCTTAGATGAAGTTTTCAATGCTTTTCTCCTTTTTTTTCTTAAACGCATGCTCTTATTCCATGGGGTATAAGCCGACCACTTTGTTGGGAAAGTACGATAAAGTGCGCATTAAGTTGTTTGATAATCAAACTCAATATGTGGGATTAGAGTCGGTTTTTACTAATAATTTGATTACTCGAATAAATTTAGGTAACAAAAAACTAATTCAAGACTTTGCTCCCGTAGAAATACAGGCCGATATTTTATCTGCAAAAGTATCTCCTATTTCACGAGGTAGTGTGGGTTCGGTGGTTTTAGTTACCGAGTATAGAGTAGAAGTAGTATTAAGGGTAAAATTAATGCAAAGGTGGAAGGAAAAAATGTTGTGGTCTAAAACTTTTAAAAGAGAGGTTAGCTACATTCCTCCACAAATTAGTATTTCCGAGCTATCCTCGGTAAGTAGTTTTTATAACAACAGTGCTCTTCAGTTAACTTTTTCTAATATTGCTAAGACGGTGTCTGGGGATATTTATACAGCACTGACAGATAGGTTTTAATCATGATTAGTATTGCGCATTTAAAAAAGCATTTAAAAACTTCTATAAAACCTATTTATGTGTGTGTTGGCGGCGATTTGTATTTAAATAATCTGGCACACAGCTATATAAAGGCAGAAATATTTCCCCAAGAGGCAGATGACTTTAATTATAATGTTTTTGTTGGAGAATCTTGTGCTTTAGAGGTTAAAGACACGGTGGAGTCCTTACCATTTATGAGTGATAAGCGATTGGTAGTTTTTAAAAATTTAGAAAAAATGACAGCCTCTCACTGGGAAAACTTAACAGAGATTTTAGACAGGCCTTGCGAAAGTAGTGTGCTAGTGCTTTTTTTAAAAAAAATAGATAAGCGATTAAAATTGTATAAAAGTTTGTCTAAGTGTGCAGAGTTTATAAACACAAGCCCTCCTTATGATAATCAAATGCCTCAATGGGTTTCTTTTATTGCGGAAACTTATAATTTAAAACTAACTAACGAACAAAATTTTTTAATTAGACAGGTGTTTGGTACAAAGTTAGGTATGATCGATTTAGAATTAAAAAAACTTAGTTCTTTTGTTAAAGACCCCAAGAATGTACAAAGCAAAGAGCTTGCCGAGGTTTTGTCTCACTGCCATTTAGATAATATTTTCGACTTAACTAAGGCCATTGCCAGCCAAGATTGTGGAAAGTCTCTTCGTTTGTTGGTGGATTTATTAGATTTAGGACAAAGCGAAGTGGGGATTATTGGTTTAGTGGCCAGACACTTTCGTCTATTGCGAGAGGTAAAGCTGTTACTGGGGGAAGGTTTAAGCTCCTCTCAAATCAGTAAAGAAGTGGGCATTCCTAGTTTTTTTTTACAAGAGTATTTGTCACAAAATGCTAAGTGGACCTCTGCACAATTAAATAAAACCTTGGAGTTATTGTACGAAACCGACAAAGCCTTAAAAACTAAGCCTGTAGCATCTCACTTGTGGTTAGAAAATTTTATTGTGCAAGTTTGTGGTTAAGATGGGTTCAGACAGCTATCTTAAGCCGTTTTAAAAACTATATTTTACAGAAAAGCAGTTTAAATTTAAGAAAGACTGTTAACTTGTTTAGCTAACCGGCTCACTTTTCTAGCGACTTTATTTTGATGAAATAAGCCTTTTTGAGCAGCGGTATTAATTTTTTTGCTAAATACTTTAAGTAGACTTAGGGCTGTGTCAGAGGCTTTTTCCGAAATGGCTGCTCGTAGTTTTTTTTCAAAAGTGCCCACTTCTTTTTTATGAACATGATTGCGAGCTTGTTTTTTAATAGTCTGACGAGTTCTTTTAACTGATGATTTATGGTTTGCCAATTTATAGCCTCCAATGCTTTACTATATATTTAAGTGAATTTAATAACATATCAGGGAAAAATGTCAATTTTTCGATTATCTATTTTTATGTCTTTGGGCACTTTGTGTAGTCGCTTTTTAGGCTTAGCTCGCGATATAGCCTTTACAGCCCTTTTGGCAGTTCCTGTGCTAGATGCCTTCATTGTGGCGATGAAAATTCCTAATCTATTTCGGGCTTTTTTTGGAGAGGGTAATTTTTCTGTTAGTTTTTTGCCGCTTTATATACAAAAGAGAAACTCTAAAGCAGGGCAAGAATTATTGTCCAATGCCGTTTTTAGTTTTTTAATGCTTTTTTCCAGCTTTGTTGTATTTTTTCTGTCTTTATATATGCCCGAAGTTCTAAATGCTTTATTACAAGAAGGGAAGTTTAATTTGGTAAATTTTCAAAGCATTGTTTATCTTTCGCGCTTTTTTTTACTTTATATTTTCTTTTTACTATCCTATGTGCATTTTTCTGCTTTATTGCAGGTAAAAAATCAATTTTTCTTAGCGGCTTTAGCGCCTGCACTTTTAAATGTTTCTTTAATTGTTTTTAGTATTTTTTATCGCTTACAAGAAAAACAATTAAATTATTTAATCGCAGGGGTGTTGGTAGGAGGAGCTTTACAGTTTGGATTGGTTTTCTTTCCTGTGTGGAAAAATAAATTTTTGCCAAGCTTTACATGGAAGTGGAGGGGTAGTGGATTAAAAACCGTTTTAGTAAAAATGCTTCCAGGTTTTTTAAGCATTTTCTTTTATCAATGCATTTCTTTATTTAATGTTTATTTTGCCTCTTCTTTGCCCAGCGGAAGCTTATCGAGTTTATATTTGTCAGACAGAATTTTTCAACTGCCTTTTTCTTTAATTGCTATTAGCGTTGGCACAGCACTGTTGCCTAGCTTAAGCACCCTGTGGGTAAAAAAAGAGCTGACCCAATTTAACAAAATTTTACAAAAAAACTTACACATTTCATTATATTTACTTTTGCCAAGCGCTGTTGGATTGTTTTTTTTAGCAGAGCCTATTTTAAGTTTCTTTTTTGAAAGAGGAGCTTTTAATAGAGAGCAAATTTTATATACAGTGCAGGTGCTACAGATATTATCTTTTTCCTTAATTTTTTTAGGCTTATATAAAGTTTTAATTTCTGGTTTTTTTGCTTGCGGAAAAACCCACCTTCCTGCAATCTCTAGCGGATTAGCTTTTATGGTCTATTTAGCCTTAGCCTTTTCTTTTAGCCCCCAATACGGAATTACAGGCTTAGCCTTTTCTATGAGTGTATCTACTATAATTAATTTTTTATCAGCCTTTTTGCTATACAGCATGTTTGTGCAAAAATTTCATGCATTAGCTTTATTGAAAAAATTTTTACACTATTTACTGCCTGTTATTGTTATGAGCATTTTTTTAAAATACTTGCCTCCGTGGCTACAAGAAAATTTAGTTTTATCCTCGGTAAAGTTAAAACAAATTATTTTGTTGTTAGTTAGTGTTTTGGGAGGCGCAAGCATTTATTTTTTTATCAGCACTCTTTTAGCTATTCCAGAAGCAACTATTGTAACAAGTCTGCTTAAAAAACAACGAAGACATAAGTAAAAACTACTTTAAAGACTTTACCTGTTGCCAATAGCTTTCTTTTTTATCCAAAGAAAGGCTTTGCCAAGGGTGATTGTCTTTTTGCGCTAAATTTTTTGCCTGAAAGTAACGCTTTTCTATTTTTTTATTAGCTCCTCTAAGTGCCTCGTCAGCTTGAATATTATTATGCCTTGCAAATTGGCAAGTAATAAATAATAAGTCTCCAATTTCTTCTTTAAGATGTGGGTTTGGGTTTGCAGAGGGCTCCTTTAGCGCTTCGGTACATTCTAAAAGTTCTTCTTTTATTTTTTGTATTACCTGTTGGTTATTGTTCCAATCAAAATCTTCTTTACCCATTTTTCTTCCTATTTTTTGAGCAAAGGCTAGCGGGGGCAAGTGTTTAGGTATATTAAAGGCGTCGGTGTTTTTTTTATTTTTATCGGTTTCTAAGGCTTTTGCATCTAACCAAGATTGATGAGCTTCTTCTTCGGTGCGGGCTTGTTTGTCGCCAAAAACATGAGGGTGTCGCCTTACTAATTTTTTGCCCAGCTCCTCCACCACATCATCAATAGAAAAACTTTTATTATCGGCTGCAATTTGAGAGTGCAGCATAACTTGAAGCAAAACATCGCCCAATTCTTCTTTGGTGTTAAGAACATCATCGTTTTCGATGGCATCCACTAGCTCAAAAGACTCCTCAATCAAATTTTTAACTATGCTTTTATGCGTTTGTGCTTTGTCCCAAGGGCAGCCATTAGGAGATCGAAGATGGGCTATAATTTTTATTAACTCAGTAAATTTTCTATATTGAAACAAATTAGGCCTCCGTGTATAGTTTTATTGAACCGATTAAGTCTTTTAGCATACTGAGGTTTTGATGACTATTCATTTTATTAAGCAAGGAAGGTATTATATTCCTAAAGCTTTTTTAAAGCAGGCTTTGCCAAGCATTTTAAAAGAATTAAAAAAAGCAAAGCTGTGCCCGCCCGCAGTTAAAACACAAATACACTTGGTATTTGTATCTAGTCAAAAAATGAAAACTATAAATAAAAAATATAGAAATAAAAATAAAACCACAGACATTCTTAGTTTTTCTTTAGAGCGAGGGAGGTCTTTTGGAGAATTGGTTTTTGATTATAGTTTGGTTAAAAAGCAGGCTTTACAAAACGGGCATGCTATAAAACAAGAGTTGTTATATTTATTTATCCATGGTTTATTACATTTGTTGGGCTTAGACCACGAAAAAAGCCTTAAAGAAGAAAAAAGAATGTACAAAATACAAGACAGTATTTTTGCTAGCTTGCAAAAAAAATAAACTCTTAAAAGAGTTTAAAAGAGAAACAGTGTCACAAACTATAGCCGACTTTCAAGATATATTAGCACAAATGGATAAAGATTCTCAAGAGACTCGGGGGTCTCTTTGATTTAAATCAAAAGGCACAACGCTTACAAGTCATAGAACAAGAGTTACAAGACAAAGAAGTTTGGGAAAACTATAAAAAATCACAAAAATTAAATCAAGAAAAAAGTTTTTTAGAAAAATCTTTAAAACAATGGAAAGAGTTCGATTATAAACTAAGCTCTGTTAAAGAATTACTAAATTGCATTAAAGAAGACCCTCAAGAGGGAGAAAGCTTACTTTTAGATGTTAGTAAAGAGTTAAATAATATTAAAGTATTGTTAGAAAGTTTACACACACAACATTTTTTATCGCAAAAATATGATCAGTGTAATTGCTATATTTCCATTCATGCTGGCGCGGGAGGAACAGAATCTTGCGACTGGGTGGCGATGTTAAGCCGTATGTTAATGCGCTATGCTCAAAAAAATAAATTTAGTACAGAGGTTTTAAATACCAACGACGGAGAAGAGGCAGGTTTTAAATCTATACATTTTTTAGTTAAAGGCTCTAATAGTTTTGGGCTTTTTCAATCAGAAAGCGGCGTGCATCGCTTAGTTAGAATTAGCCCTTTTGACTCGGGTGCACGAAGGCACACTAGTTTTGCGTCGGTATTTGTTTCTCCCGAATTAGAAGATTCTGTGGATATTAGCATAAAAACCGATGAGCTTAGGGTGGACACTTATAGAGCCAGCGGAGCTGGAGGGCAACATGTTAATACTACCGATTCGGCAGTGCGAATTACCCATTTGCCCACGGGGACTGTTGTGCAGTGTCAAAACCAAAGAAGCCAACATGCTAATAAAGATCAAGCGATGAAGATGTTAAGGTCGGCATTGTATCGATTTGCTACTCAAGAAAAGAAAAAAGAACAAGAATTGGCTGCAGAAACAAAAAAATCTAATGAATGGGGTAGTCAAATTCGATCGTATATTTTATGCCCCTACCAATTAGTAAAAGATCACCGCATGGGAGAGGAAAGCGGACAGCCCAACCTTGTATTAGATGGTAATTTAGATAAATTTAGTCGTGCTTTTTTAAAATATCGCTCAGAAAACAAAAACGGAAAATAAATGTTACTTTTTCAGCTGGCTTTTAAATATACCAAATCACAATTACAAAGGCCTTCTTATTGGTTGGCTGTTCTTAGTTTTGCCTTGGCTATTTCTTTAATGGTGGTGTCTTTGTTGGTAATTAGCGCTTACGAAAAAACTTTTGAAAAAAGCATTACTCAGCTTTTGGGGCAAATACAAATTTCTTATTTGTCGCCAAACATATCTTTGCCAAAAGTTCTTAGTTACTTACAAAAAGAAAAAATTAAAGTAGCTAAAGTTACCTCTTTTATACACCAAGAGGCTCTTTTAGTAAAAAACGGAAAAGTTAAGGGGGTTTTGCTTGAAGGCTTGCCAGCTTTTGAAAAAAAAGCCAGTTCGTTTTTTTTAAAAAAAACACTAAACAACACCGCGATTACCAATTTTTCAAAGGATAGGTACGGAGCTTATGTTCCCGTTCTTTTGATGAAAGATATGTCTTTGCAGTTGGGAGACGCTTTTTCTGCAGTAGTGGCTAAAAGCATGGGGAAAAACGATTTTAACAGAAAGGTTTTAAAGTTTTATGTTAAAGGGGTTTTAGATTTTGGTCGATCAGATTACAACCGTCGCTATCTTTTAACTTCTTTTGAGGCTTTGCAAAAACCATTAAAGCTATCGAAAAAAAAAACCAGCGGAGCGCGCCTATGGTTAGCAGACAAAGTTTTTTCTGAAGAGCTATCTTTTAAAATACAAAAGCATTTTTCATCAAAACTAATAGCACAGCACTGGAGACAGTGGGCAAATAATTTACTAGAAGCTACAAAAAGCCAGAAAAAAATGATTTTTTTAGTTCTACTAATCATTTTAATTATTGCAGCATTTAATATTATGAGCGCTTTATTTATTTTGATTGTACAAAAAACTAAAGAGTTAAGTATATTAAGAGTAGCGGGATTAAGCGTTACCTCTATTTATGCGATATTCAGTTTGCAGGCTGTTTTTACAGGCTTGTTATCTTTAACGCTGGGTTTTGCGCTAGGATATTTATGGGCTTACTTATTTTTATTAATACAGTCGCGTTATTTTTCTGTTTTATCACAAATTTATAAACTTAATCACCTTAAGATTGGTCTTCCTTTGTGGGATATGTTAATTATTATAGCAGTGGTTTTATTTTTGGTTTTATTAACAGCTATTATTCCTGTTTACAGGGCAGGAAAAAATAGTTTGCCAGAGGGTCTTTCTCATGAGCTTTAATACTTTTGTTTTAGATAGCGCGACAAATGAATTCGACGCTCCAACGATAATAAAAGCCCAAGGCATTGTAAAAAATTTTCACCAAGCCGGCGAAGAAGTAAAAGTATTGCAGTCCATAGATTTTTCTTTGGCAAAGCAAGAAAGTGTTGCAATTACGGGAGCCTCGGGAGCTGGAAAAAGCACATTGCTGCACATTTTAGCAACTTTGATGGAGCCCAGTTCTGGAAAAATTCAAATTGGTTCTGTGGAGGTGGATTACCATAATAAAGCAGAGCTAGAAAGATTACGCCGAAAAAACCTAGGCATTGTTTTTCAATTTCACTATCTTTTAGAGGATTTTTCCGTTTTAGAAAATGTGCTGCTGCCTTTGCGCATTAAATCTTTTTATGGTTCGCCTCTAGTATTAAAATCGGCCAGAGCAAGGGCCAAGGAGCTTTTAGTTTATTTAGGCTTGGGCCATAGGTTGAACTTTTACCCTAAAGATTTAAGCGGTGGAGAAAAACAAAGGGTGGCTATGGCCAGAGCTTTAATTCATGAGCCAGATATTTTATTTGCAGATGAGCCTACAGGAAACTTAGATGAAGAAAATGGAGAAAAGTTACAGCAGCTATTGTTTAGGCTGCAAAAAGATTTAGGCCTATCTTTGGCAGTGGTGACTCATGATATAAATTTTGCTTTAGAGTGCGACAGAAGCCTGTCTATGAAGGCGGGCCGATGGGAGTCTTTTTAGTTTTTTTCCTTGCTCTTAATAAATTTTGCGTTAAGTTTTAGAAGAGCATTTTATGGAGCGAATTTAATCAATGAGTAAATATATTTTTTTGTTTTTTTTGTTTTTTACAGCATTAAATGCGCAAGCTAGAGTAGTTAGTTCTATTTTAATTAAGGGAAACAAAAGGCTGTCTAGTGCTTTGGTAAAAAGCGTTTTAAACACCAAATTGTCTCACAGGTGCTCTCGAATTAACACAGAACTAGATTTACAAAATTTAGAAAACTTAGAGCAATTTAGTTTTATTCGTATAGATAAGAAAATATTGTCTAAAAAATATTGCAAAATTATTTATAGAGTTAAGGAAAGGTCGATTTTAGAAACGCTATCCTTAAAAGGAGCAGAAACGCCAAAAGACGAACAGGTGCAAAAGGCCTTGGTGTTAAAAGCAGGTGCTGTTTTTAGTCAAGTGAAGCTGCAAGACAGTCTGGCGAATTTAAAAGCTTTGTATGAAGCAGAAGGTTTATTTGCTTCAAAGATTACTTACAAACTGCGGCAGTTAAAAAACAAAAATTACCAGCTACGCATCAAGGTAGTAGAAAAAAAATCAGCAAAAATTAAAAACATACAAATTTTTGGAAACAAGCACCTATCTACAGGAAAAATAAAAAAGTTTATGCAAACTTCTGAAAAAGGTTTTTTAAGTTTTATTTCTGATTCGGGAGTATATAGAAAAGAAGTTTTAAGCAGAGATATTCAGTTGATCCGTTATTTGTATTTACAAGCAGGCTATTACGGAGTGGAAGTTAAAGCTCCGAAGGTATATTTAGACAGTCTTACCAATAACATAAATATAGTTATTCACATTGTTGAAGGGAAAAAATATTTTATTAGAAAAATAGAAGCGGAATCTGACTCTTTTTCTCAAGAAGAGTTAAAAGAACAAATGCCATTAAAAGAGGGCGACGCCTTTTCTTACGCTCAGTTTCAAAGCAGTATTAAAGTTTTAGAGCGTTTGTATGGCGATAAATCTTATGCTTTTGTTCAAGTATTACCCGACATAAGAATTAACGAAGAAAAAGGTTTGTTGGATATTTATTTTAAATTTAATTTAGGCCCAAGTGTAAGCATTGGAAAAGTCATCGTTAGTGGTAATAGCCGAACTCATGACCATGTTATTCGCAGAGAGCTGTTACTGTCGGGTGGAGAAAATTATAGCAATAGCAAAAAAGAAGAAAGCATTAATAAAGTGCGATATTTAGGTTTTTTTGAATCTGTAGATTTCATAACAAAATCCTCTTTGGACAGGCCTGACGAGGTAGACTTAAACTTAATAGTAAAGCCTAAGCGAGTGGGAGCTATTAATTTATCAGCAGGTTATAGCGAGTATTTGGGCTTTTCTTTTAAGGCGGGGGTCAATCAACCTAATTTTTTAGGCTTAGGGCATACTTTGGTAAGCTCTGTGGATATAAGTAAAAAAAGTTTCTTATTGAGTATTAGTTATATCTATCCACGCTTATTAAATACGGACTGGAGTCTTTCGGGAAGTCTTTTTAACAGTCAATCCGACAGAGAAGAGTATAAAGATAAAAAAACTGGGTTTTCTATTCGAGGGAGTAAGCCTTTAAATAAACAGTGGTCTACTTCTTATAGCTATTCTTTAAAGAATACAAAAATCCAACTAGAGGCAAGTGGAGACCCAGACTTATTTCCAGTGAATACAGTTAACGGAATTGCTAGCACTATTGGCACGAGCATAACTTATGACTCTAGGGACAACAGAATAAATCCTACTAAGGGTAAATATTTTAATCTTGGCTATGACTATACTGGAGCAGGGGGAGATTTGCAGTTTTCTGTTCTTTCTTCTCAGTTTCGTTTTTATAAAACGCTGTCTAAATCTTTTGGCCTGGTTTGGAAAAATAATTTAGACTATGCTCAGCTATTTGCCCCGGGAGGCTCTTATCCTTTCAACGAGTTATTTCTATTAGGAGGGCCTTTAAGTTTAAGAGGTTATAATTGGTTTTCTGTGGGGCCTTATAAGTTTTCTCAAAAAGCCTATGATAGATCTAAAGAAACCGACGAAACTCGTCGTCGGTTTTTGTCAGAGAAGGCTTTTGGTGGAACCAAAAAAGTATTATTGCAAACGGAGTTAGAGTTTCCCTTACTTTCAGAGGCGCAAATTAGAGGGGCAGTATTTTTTGATGCAGGCTTGTCTGGCAATAGTTTTAACACTAACAATATCGAGAGTGATGTTGGGCTAGGCATTCGGTGGTTCTCCCCCCTTGGCCCTTTGCGCTTTGAATTTGGTTGGCCAATAAATCCAAGTGTGCACCATAGCCCCACCTATAAATTTCAATTTTATATTGGAAATTCTTTTTAATTTTTTATTTGGCAAGTTTTCAAAAGTACTATAGGCTACTATATAGGCATTACAGAGTCATTGGAGGCACATATGTTTACTGGTTTTAAATGGAGTTTAGCAGTTTTAATTTACGGATTTTCTATTTCTGTTTCGGCAAAAACAGTATTTGTAAATATGCAATATGTTTTACAAACAGTAAAGGCAGGAAAAAATGCTAAAGCTGTTTTATCTAAAGAGTTTAATAAAAAAAGAAAATTTTTATCAAAGCAAGAAAAGGTTTTAAAACAACTAGGTAAGGATTTAGAAAAAAAGCGTAGCGTTTTATCTGATGTAGTTTTTTTACAAAAACAAAAAAACTTACAAGAAAAAGTTTTAAAATATAGAGAAAGTGTTTCTAAATCTCAGGCAGACATTCAAAAAAGAGAAAGAAAATTAACCGTACCCATTTTAAAAAATGTACAAGCTTTAATTAAGTCATTGGCAAAAAAAAATAAATACTCTTTGGTTTTAGATAGACAAAGTATTGTTTGGGCCTCTAAGAATATAGACATTACAGAAACCGTTGTTAAGGCGTATAATAAAAAACACCGCAGGTAGGTAAGGGCTTTTTGCATGCCTTCTGTTTTATCTGTTGAAGAAATAAAAAAGCGTATCCCTCACAGGTTTCCCTTTCTGCTGGTTGACGAAGTAACGCAGGTGGATTATCTACCCGAGGTAGTGGGTTCTAAAATTTTAGCTTTAAAAAATATTTCGGCAGAAGACCCAGTTTTTAAAGGACACTTTCCAGGAAAACCCATTTTTCCAGGAGTCTTAATTATTGAGGCTCTGGCTCAGAGCATGGGTGTTTTAATGAGCTTTGACAAAAAACCACACTCTGTTCCTTTGCTGGGGCGTATTAAAAACGCAAAATTTAAGTCGCTAGTTTTGCCAGGCGATCAGTTGGTGTTGTCTAGCGTAATTATAAAGTATAGAAAGCCTAATGTTTTAGGCTTAACTAAAGCTTTTGTAAATGATAAATTGGTGGCCGAGGCCGAGTTACTTTGCCACTTAAAATAATTGGTAGTATTTAAACAGGTGTTAGCTTATGTCTACAAAAATTCACTTAACGGCTCAGGTTTCTTCAACTGCACAACTAGATGAAGGCGTAATAATAGGGCCTTATAGCATTATACACGACAATGTTTGCATTGGAAAAAACACTATAATAGATAGTCATGTTTGTGTTGGCTCCCCCTCTACAGAGGTAAGTATTGGAAAAAATAATCATATTTTTAGTAGCTCTATGATAGGGCTGCCTCCACAAGATTTAAGTTATAAACAAGAAAAAACCAAATTATCTATAGGGGACAATAATACTATTCGATCTTTTGTAACAATGGATGCGGGAACTGCAAAAGACCAAGGGCTTACTAGTGTTGGTAATCACAATTTAATTATGGCCTATGTGCACATAGCTCATGACTGTCACATTAAAGACAAGGTGGTGTTGGCAAATTTAGTTCAGCTAGCAGGTCATGTTAAAGTAGATAGCCAAGTGGTTATTGGGGGAGGAGTTTTAGTTGCTCAAAAGGTGCGCTTAGGAAACTTAGCCTATGTGGCAGGAGACAGTTCTGTGAACAAAGATATTGCGCCTTTTAGTATTGCCGCAGGAAGGTGGGCGAGTCTTAGAGCAGTAAACAAAATAGGCTTAGAAAGAGCAAACTTTAAACAAAAAGACATTTTAGAATTGCGCAGCGCCTTTCGTTCTTTGTTAAGTGGCAAGCAAACTCAAGAAGAGTGGCTTTGCCAATTAGAAGAAAAAAAAGATTTATCAGACAGTGCAAAAACTTTAATACAATTTGTAAAATCTTCTGCCTTGGGTTTAGCTCGATGAGTTTTACGCTTTTTATTTCTGCAGCCGAAGACTCTGCTCATTTATATGCCGAGCAACTGTTAGATTACTTATTAATCAAAGAACCAGGGCTAAAAACTTTTGGTTTGGGCAGCGTAGAAATGGAAAAAAAAGGTTTTTGTTCTGTGTTTCCTGCCAAGCGATTTTCTATTATGGGCATTACCGATATATTTAAACAGTATTTTTTTTTAAAAAAGGCTTTTGCTAAATTAGTAAAAGAAATAGAATTACAAAAACCAAAAGTAGTTTTGTTAATAGATTACCCAGGGTTTAATTTAAGGCTTGCTAAGGCTTGTAAAAAAAGAAATATACCAGTGGTTTACTTTATTCCTCCTAAAATTTGGGCTTCACGAAAAAATAGAATTAAAGATTTAAAGGCAACTTGCGATAAAATTTTGTCTATTTTTGAGTTTGAAAAACCTTTTTACAAACACTTTAAAGAAAAATTTGTATATGTAGGAAATCCTTTGGTAAATACTATTCCAAAAAATTATTTAGACAAAGATACCAATCAAGCTATTCGACAAAAATATGGATTTTCTTCTAATGCCAAAGTTGTTGGGCTGTTACCAGGCAGTAGAAAGAGCGAAATTCAATATATTTTACCTACTCAAATACAAGTTGTAGAGCAATTATATAAAAAGGACCCTAAATTAGAATTTAGTATTTTTTTAGCACCGTCTATAGAAAAAGAAAGTGTGCAAGAATATTTAAAAAACACAAGCGCCCCGGTTTCTATTGTAAAAGCCCCCTCTGCAACAGTTTTGCGAATTCCCGATTTTATCTTATGTGCTTCGGGCACAGCCACTCTTTATGCGGCTTTATTTTTAAAACCCTGTGTAGTTATGTATAAAGTACATAGTTTGACTATGTTTATAGCGCAACTTATTTTAAATAAAAAGTTAAAATTTTTCAGCCTTCCCAACTTAATTTTAAATAAACCGGTGTTTCCTGAATTTATACAAAAAAAAATGAAAACAAAAGAAATTGTACAATATGTAGAAAACTATCTACACTCGACAGCTTTACAAAAGCAAACAAAGGAAGATTTAAAGCACTTAAAAGAAATTTTAAAAGAAAAGCAACCCATTGAAGAGGTGGGCAACATTTTATTAAACTACAAGTAAATTATGCTATATTTTTTATCAATTATATTTAAGTTTTTTGTTTGTATAAAAAATTATTTATATGACAACAAATATTTAAAAACTTTAAAATTACCCGTACCAGTAATTAGCGTTGGAAATTTATCTATGGGAGGTGCGGGAAAAACCCCACTGGTGGATTACTTAGTAAAATACTTATTAAAAAATAAAAAAGCACCAGCCATTTTATCTAGAGGTTATGGCAGAATATCCAAGGGCATACAATTGGTAAACAGTAGCAAAAAAAATGCTGCGGCATTTTTTGGCGACGAAGCCTACATGTTATATTCTAAACATAATATTCACTATGCTGTGGGAAAAAATCGATGGAAGGCGGGCAAGCACTTATTGAATAAAGAAAGGGCGGATTGTTTTGTTTTAGACGACGCCTTTCAGCACAGAAAAATATTTAGAGACATTAATATTGTTTTACTAGATGTTAGTCAGCCTAAAAATTTTTATCAAGCATTTCCAAAAGGGCGATTAAGAGAAAGTTATTCTTCTTTAAAGCGAGCAGATATTATTTTGTTCACAAAAGTAAATTTAATATCACAAGAAAGGCTAAGCCAGTTTAAAAAAAACCTGAGCCAAAAATTTTGTTTTAAAAATATATTATCTTGCGATGTTGGTTATTACCTTACAGATGTTGTTTCGGGCAACGGCAAAAAAATAGACAAAAGCAAGCCCACAGTTTTACTGTCAGGAATTGCCAACCCTTCTGTGTTTGAAAAAAGTGTAGTAAAACAAAATTTTTTAATACAAAAACATTTTATGTACAAAGACCACTTTCTTTATACAGAAAAGGAGGTTAACTCTGTGCTTGCTTATTGCCTAGAGCACGGTATTAACCAAGTGCTCTGTACCGAAAAAGACTGGCATAAGTTAAAAGAATTTTTAAAATGGAAAGATTTTTTATTTTATATAAAATTAGAAGTCCAATTTGTAAACAATGAAGATTTATTTTTAAGCAAAGTTAACGGGTTATGAAAAGTTATTTTTTATTTTTTATTTTTTTATATATAAACTTACCTGGAGTTTGCAAGGCAAAGAGTAAAAATTTTTTTTACAAAGAAAAATATGTTTATAGTGTAAAATATTTTAATATCAGCGTGGGCGAAATCCACCTTAATATTACTAAAAAAAGCAAAAAAGAAATTCGCTTTAACATGAGACTGGGTACAAAAAAACAACTAGCTTGGATCTACAGCCTAAACCAATCTCTTTTTGCCGTAATTAGCGGCCAATTTTTACAACTTAGGGAATGGAAAAATACTAAAGTAGTAAAGAAAAAAAGCACTTACGAGCATATACGATTGCTGCCACCTACAAGATTTTTTAAAAAAACACAGCTAGTTAATTTTAATAAAAAAAAAGTAGCCATTAATAAAAAATTGTTGTCCTTGAAGGCCAGCAAAAGCGTTCACAGTTTATGGACAGCCCCCTGGTATATTGCCGCCAAACCTTGGAAAAAGAAAAAAACCGAAAGCATATACCTTTTATATAAAAAAAAAATAGTTGCAGCTAAAATTAAGGCATTAAGCGTAAAAGAAGTTTTAGTTATAAATAAAAAAATAAAAGTACAAAAATTTTCTGTTTATTCAGACAAAGAAAAAGCAATATCTTTAAAGGTATGGGTTGGCCGATATAAAAAAAATAATATAGTTAGTAGATTTAGCTTTAAGTTAAAGCGCGGGCATTTACAGGCAAAATTAAAATCTTATAAAAAAGAGCAATTATAATGCAGGCGTGTATAACTAGTTACATTCAATTTTTAAAACAGGGAAAAGTTATTGCTTTTCCCACAGATACTGTTTGGGGGTTAAGCGTCGATGCCTGTAACACGCAGGCTGTGGACAACTTAGTTCGTATAAAAAACAGACCTGCAGATAAAAGGTTTAGCGTACTAATTCCCTCTGTAAAAAGCCTTAGTGAACATGCTACTTTGTCGAACTTTGAAAAAAATGTAGTTAAAGAAGTTTGGCCAGGTTCGTTTAGCATAGTATGCAAGGCTAAAAATTTTGGTTGGGCTAGTCGATTAGGTTCTTTAGATGGCACTGTTGCTTTTCGCTGTATTAATAATGACTTTGTTGAAAAATTATTAAATCAATGGGAGGGTGTGCTGATTACCACAAGCGCTAATGTTAGTGGGTCTTCAATTTGTAATGAAGCAAGCAGCATAAGAAAATTAAATGCAGACATTAAAATTTGTTCGCATTTTAATAATTTTTTGCAAAAACTACATATTCCAAGTACTGTGATTAAAGTGAAAGAGGATAAAATTAAAGTTTTAAGAAAATCTTATCAATATAAATTACTCGCTAATATTGCTTTTCAAAACCAGTGGGTTTTAGAGGCTTAGTAAAATGAAAATTTTCTCTAATTATGACAATATAGATTTTACCTCTTGTGTAGTAAGTGTTGGTAATTTTGATGGCGTCCACATTGCGCACCAAGCGTTATTAAAAACTTTATTAAACAGACAAAAACAGTATAAAGTTCCCAGCGTAGTTATAAGCTTTGACCCTCACCCTGTAAATTTTTTTACAAAAAAAGAAGTCCGTTTATTCTCAACGCAAGATTTAGCCAAGCAGTTAAAAAAATTAGGCATCGATTATTTAATTCTGTTAAAATTTGATCAGCTATTAGCTTCTTTAAGCGCAAAAGATTTTTTAAACATAAAACTACTACCTCTTAGACCAAAGGCTATAGTAGTTGGTGAAGATTTTTGTTTTGGCCACAAAGCCTTGGGAACAACCTCCACATTAAAAACTTGGTGTTTGTCTAGGGGTATTGAGTTAGAGATTTTTTCTGATGTTTATTGGGATGGCAGCAAAGTTTCTAGCTCAAGATTGCGCGCTTGTTATAAGGCAAAGCAATGGAAAGAGTTAGAGGCATTATTAGGTCGCCCTATGCCTAAATAGAAAGAGGTAAAATAGGCCTTAGTCTGGGGAAAGTTACTTTAGTTTTTATCTTGTACCTCCGTTTATATAACAGAGGTACTTATGTCATCTAATAAAAACATAGCATTACAATTAGGCGAGGAAATTAGCTCGGATAATAATGCCAAACAAGGTAGTTTAAAAACTACTAAGCCTCAGGGTTTTAGGTTTGAAAACTTGGTGGGGCTAGGTATTCTTTCTGGCTTTATTAAAAAAAAGCCAAAAGCTCTTGAACAAATAAAACTTTTTTTAAAAAAATACCATAACATTAATTTTGTTAAACTTACCGCTTTTGCTATTAAACCAGAGTTAATAAAACTTATTCCCGAAGCTACTTATATTAAATACCAAGTGGTACCTGTGGAAAAAATAGGAAGTATGTTAGTGGTAGCCGCTGTGGATTTATTACCAGAGAAAATAAAATCTTCGATAGCATACACATCAGGGATGAAGGTAAGTATAATTTTATGCGAAGGGGCAGAGCTTACTTCTTATGGGCAAAAGTTATACGGATCGACCATTGTTAACAAATCTTCTACAGCCACATTAGAAGCAGAGGGAAAGAGTTTGGCTTTAGACAATGCCGAATCTATAGAGCTGGACTTAAAAGTAGATAGTAACGCTAGCGAAAGTGCGGTTATTAAATTTATTAGTGACATAATACAAGTAGCAATCATGGAAAATGTTTCAGATATTCATTTCGAAGTATATGAAAAAATTTTTAGAGTTCGTTACCGCAAAGATGGAGTGCTTTTAGAGAAAGTACGGCCACCTAAAAGTATTGCTTTGGCTGCGGTAAGCAGGCTTAAAATTATTTCTGGTATGGATATTTCTGAAAAGCGAAAACCGCAAGATGGTCGTCTAAAAGCAAAAAGTGAAAATGGCAAAGTGGTGGATTTTAGGGTTAGTGCATTGCCTACGCTTTTTGGTGAAAAAATTGTGTTGCGTTTATTAGACAAAACTAATTTGCAAGTAGATATGACTAAATTGGGGTTCATTCCAAGCCAGTTAGAACAATTTCAAAAGGCTGTTGCAAAGCCACAAGGGATTGTTTTGGTAACAGGTCCCACAGGAAGTGGTAAAACTACAACGCTATACTCTGCTGTGCAGACCTTAAACACAGAAGAAAAAAATATTTCCACAGCGGAAAACCCAGTGGAATTTAATTTTGAAGGAATTAATCAGGTACAGGTTAACCCAGCCATTGGGTTTAATTTTTCTGATGCACTAAGGGCTTTTTTAAGACAAGATCCAGAAATTATTATGATAGGGGAGATTCGTGATTTAGAAACAGCAGAAATTGCTTATAAAGCTTCTTCCACAGGACATTTAGTTTTGTCCACCTTGCACACTAACGATGCCCCTTCTTCGGTTAGCAGATTGTTAGACATGGGTATTCCTGGTTATATCGTTGCAGATTCTACTTCTGTAATTGTTGCCCAAAGGTTAGTAAGAACTAACTGCAAATTTTGCTTAGTTGCGGAAGAAGTTAATGAGCAAGTGCTATTAAGCGTTGGCGTAAAAGAAAAAAATTTAAATCAATTTAAAAATTTAAAAAAAGGCAGAGGTTGTGTTCGCTGTAATCAAACGGGTTTTTCAGGAAGAAGTGCCGTTTTTGAAGTTTTAGAATTTACCAGTGTTTTAAAAAAAGCTTTAATTGAAGGGGTTAAAGGGGATGCATTTAAAAAAATAGCTTTAGCAGAGGGTTTTATAAGTCTTAGGCAACATGCTTTAGAAAAGCTAGCTAAGGGAATTACTACGGTGAGGGAAGTGCTTAGAGTTACTATTGGGGATGACGAGGAGAGTATGTAGTGGGTACAGAATTAGCTTTAAAAGATTTATTGTTAAAAGTATTAGAAACAGGTGCTTCGGATTTGCATTTATCTGCAGGAGAAAAGCCGAGCGTTCGCATAGAAGGTCAAATCTCTTCTTTAGGCCAAATGCCTGTTTTGAGTTCTGATGAAATTAGAGCTTTATGTTACTCACTATTGTCAGAAAAGCAGCAAGCTCTTTTTGAAGAAAACAAAAATTTAGATTTTAGTTTTGGTGTTAAAAACTTGGCTCGCTTTCGTGTTAATCTTTTTTTTCAAAAAGCTCAGGTGGGAGCAGTGATGAGGACAATTCCTCATGTTATTCCTGATCAAAGTTTGTTAGGCTTACCACTGTCTATAAATAGTTTGGTGAACATACCTAGCGGATTAGTTTTAATATCTGGCCCCACGGGAAGTGGAAAAAGCACTACCATTGCTACTTTAATTGATAAAATTAATAAAGAACAGGCAAAGCATATTGTTACGGTAGAAGACCCCATTGAGTTTTACCATTTTTCTCAACAAAGCATTGTCACTCAAAGAGAGGTGGGTTCGGATGTTGATGATTTTTCTTCTGCCTTAAAATATGCTTTAAGACAAGACCCCGATGTATGCTTAATTGGAGAGTTAAGAGATTTAGAAACTGTAGAAATGGGGCTAAGACTTGCGGAAACTGGACATTTAGTATTTTCCACTATTCATGCAGGTAGTGCTGTAGATAGCCTTATTAGACTTATTGATTCTTTTCCGAGTAATGCACAAAATAAAGTGCGCACACAGCTAAGTTTTGTTTTAAAGGCTGTAGTTAATCAGCAGCTGGTTATAGATGTTTCGGGAAAAAATACAATGGCCACAGAAATGTTATTTATGAACGATGGTATTAAAAATTTGCTTCGAGAAAATAAGTTACATCAAATTTACTCTTTAATGCAGTTGGGCCAGACAGAAACCAAAATGCATACTATGAATCAGTCACTATTGCGCTTAGTTCAAAGAGGAAAATTAGACATGCAACGAGCGCTATACTACTCCCCTAATAAAAAAGAATTACAAAGTTTATTATTAAAAGCTGTGGCTTAAGGCGTGTGCTGTATAAAGCTATATAACAAGGAAGTAAAAGTATGAACTTCAATCAAGGTAGAAAAAACTCAGCAAAGACGAACTTTGTGCAAAGCAAAGAGCGGGGCAAAAACAAAAAAGGGTTAAACTTTAATATAGGTTTAGACATAAAGCCCAAAGATTTGCAAATTATTGTTCGTCAGTTATCTATTTTAATTGATGCGGGAGTTCCCTTATCAGAAGGTTTAGGAACGCTTTCTCGCTCTGGGCGTAGCCAAGATTTATCCGATATAATTAAAAAAGTAAAATTGTCTATTGATAGAGGAAAAACTTTTTCAGCATCTTTGGCAGAGCACCCAAAAGTTTTTGATTCTATTTTTGTAAATTTGATAAAGGCTGGTGAAGAAGGTGGAGTTTTAGCTAAAGTTCTACGCAACCACGCAGTGTTTTTAGAAAAATCTCTTAAAATGCAGTCTGCGGTAAAGGGGGCAATGGTATATCCTATTGCCATTTTGTGTGTAGCCGGAATAGCTATTACGGCTATTTTAATTTTTGTGATTCCCACCTTTGCTAGTATGTTTGCTGGTATGGGGAAAGATTTGCCAGCCCTTACTCAGATGGTATTAGATTTTAGTGGGCTTATACGCACAAAAGGACATCTGCTTATTTTGGGGATGGTTGCCATTGGTATAATGATAAAAAGCTTAATGAATAACCAGTCATCTAAAAAACAAATAGATGCGATTGTTTTAGAGATACCTGTTTTAGGAAATTTTTTAACCAAGGCTATTGTTGCTAAAAGTTTTCGTATATTGTCGGTTTTATTAGAGGCAGGTGTGGATATTCTTAGAGGGTTAGAGATAGCTTCAAGCCTAGTAAACAATAGTATAATTAAAAAAATTTTTACAGATGCCCAAAAAAACATTACAGCCGGAAAGCCGCTTTATTCTGCATTTGAAAACAGCCCTTATTTAGACATTATGGTAGTAGACATGATGAAAACCGGTGAAGGTACAGGCCGGCTAGATTATATGTTAGGAAAGATTTGTGATTTTTATGATGACGAATTAGAAATTGCATCCGAAACAATGTTAAAAATGATTGAACCAATTTTGCTAGTTGTGCTGGGTGGAATTGTAGGTTTCTTGGTAGTGGCTATGTATCTGCCGATTTTTGGTATGGCAGGGGGAGCTGGGTAAATATTATGAAGCTTGTGTCGTCAGAGATCACATTTAAAAACCGCCACTTAAATTTACAAAATTTATCTACTACATCGTTATTTATTTTAGATATCGTTATTTTTCTTTCTTTGCAGTTTTATCGTTTTGTTCACCCTCTTTATTTAAATGAGAGTGCCAATGCATTGATTTATTACAGTTTAATTGGTTCGGCCACACTGCACTTGCTTTACTTGTTTTTAGAAAAAAAATCATTTTTTCCAGTTTTGCTGGTAGGAAAGTTTTTAGCTATATTTTTATGTTTTTATAGCGGACTATTGCCAAATAGCATTTTTTTAGTATCAGCAAGTTTATATATTTCTTGTGTGGGAATATTATATGGCTTTTCTTCTGCCGTATTATTTGGAACTTTGGTTTCTTTTCTGTTAGGAGCAAACATTGCGCTAAAAAATATTGCAGAGCCCGCTGTGCTGTGGGGACAATTTGTATTTAGCCATATTTTATTTTTTGTAACTGCTTATTTATCTCCTTTTGTTATTAAAAAAATTCAAAAAACTCAAGAAAAATTAGAAAAAAGAACAAAAGATGTTTTAGCATTAAAAAATTTAAACGAGCTAATAGTTGATAATATTCAAGCAGGCCTGCTAACTATTAATTCCGCTTTGGTTATTCAAGCAGCTAATAAACAGGCTAAAAAACTTTTAAATTGCCAGTCCTTAGAAGCTCGCGACCTATTGGCATTTTTTCCAGAGATTACACGCAAAATAAATTTGCTTTTTGTTACGCCACCTTTGGGTAAAAAAATGTTTTCTTGTGTTTTTGAAGAAAAGCATAATGAAAGGAGTTTTGAAGTTTTAATTTCAACTATGGCTGACGACCTTCTTAAAACCAAAATATACACTTTGTTGATACAGGACATAACAGAAAAAAAACAAAAAGAGGTGTTAGATCGCCAAAAAGAAAAGTTAGCAATAGTTGGTAGTTTGGCAGCGAGTATTGCGCATGAAATTCGTAACCCTTTAGCCGGAATTAGTGGCAGCGTACAAATGCTGCAGGTCTCTAAAAATTTAGAATCTACCGAGTCTAAAGAATTATTTTCCATTATTTCTAAAGAGGTTGGACGATTAAATAATTTAATCACAGAGTTTTTAGATTATAGCGTAGAAAAACCCTTAGTAGTTTCTTCTATTAATGTATCAGAGCTCATTAAAGAAATTTTACAACTATTAACTTTTGATAAAAATTATAGTTCTAAAATTGAACAAAAGCTAAGTTTGTCGTCCTCTATATTTATAGAAGGTGATGTGCAAAGGATTAAGCAGTCTTTGCTAAACTTTTTTATTAATGCTTATCAGGCTATGCAAGAAACAGCTAACCCGCGGTTATCTGTAAAAACATATTTTGAAAATTCTTATGCAGTTATAGATATTGAAGATAATGGTTGTGGCATGCAAGAAAAGGATCGGCTAAAAATTTTCGAACCCTTCTTTACTAAAAAACCTAATGGAACAGGCCTGGGGCTAGCTACAAGCTATAATATTTTGCGACAACATAATTGTGATGTACTTGTAGAAACAGAAGTAAATAAAGGAACACGCTTTAGTTTAAAATTTCCAATATTTAAATATTCATCACCTCAACACGAGCGTATGAAGGTAGCATAATTGTAAAAAACTAAGCAATGGAGAGCGAAGGTATGAAAAAAAGAAAAATTTTAGTTGTAGATGACGAATCTTCCATAAGAGATTTTTTAAACATTATGCTAACTAAAGAGGGCTATGATGTTGTTTGTGCAGAAGATGGTGCGCAAGCTCTATCGGTGTATAGAAAGCAATCTTTTGATATGGTAATTTCTGATTTACAAATGCCTAACATGACGGGGTTAGAATTATTAAAGCAATTGGTTAAAGAAAATAGTTCTGTGTTATTTATGGTAATTACCGCTTTTGGAAGTATGGAAACGGCTATTGAGGCTATGAAGCTTGGAGCCTACGATTATTTAACCAAGCCTTTTAATATTGAAGAGGTTCAGATAAATTTAAAAAAAGCCTTTAGTGCGAAAGATTTAGAAGTAGAAAATCGTTTTTTAAGAAGGGAAGTTCAGCAAGAGTATAGTTTTGATAATTGCATTGGTGACTCAGAGCCTATGCATCAGGTTTTTGACTTAATAAAAAAAGTATCTCCTTCGCAATCTAATATTTTAATTATAGGAGAAAGTGGAACAGGTAAAGAGGTAGTTGCTAGAGCAATTCACAACAATAGCCTTGTTAGTAGGGCCGCATTTGTTCCTGTAAACTGCGGAGCTATCCCTTCAGAGTTAATAGAGTCAGAGTTTTTTGGTCATAGAAAAGGCGCTTTTACAGGTGCAGTTTCTGATAAAGAGGGGTTGTTTGAGGCAGCCTCTGGAGGAACGCTGTTTTTAGATGAGGTGGGCGAATTACCCCTAGAAATGCAGGCGAAATTATTAAGAGTGCTGCAAGAAAAAGAAATTCGCAAAGTAGGGTCTACAGAAAATATAAAGGTAGATGTCAGAATTTTATCTGCTACGAATAGAGATTTGCTAGAAATGGTAAAGACAGGAGCTTTTCGTGAAGATTTATTTTATAGAATTAATGTGATTGAAGTATCGCTTCCTCCTCTGCGTAGCCGAGGTGATGATGTTATTTTATTGGCAAACTATGCGTTAAAAAAGTTTGCAAAGAAATTTGATAAGTCAGTGTCACAGCTAAGTGCCGAGGCAGCGGAAAAATTAAAAAAGTACCGCTATCCGGGAAATGTAAGAGAATTAGAAAATATTATTGAACGCATTATTGCAATAGAATCAGAGCCCATTATTTTGCCAGAGCACTTACCACCTTTATTATTAGAATTAAGCCAACCAGAGCAACTAAACGTTTTAAAAAATTTCCAATTTACTAGTAAAGGAATTTTTTTAGATAAAGTTTTAGATGAACTAGAAAAGGAACTTTTAGTTAAAGCATTACATTTGTCTAATGGAGTAAAAAAAGTAGCGGCCAAGCTATTAAACATTACCTTTCGCTCGATGCGCTATAGATTAGAGAAGCATCTTTTAGAAAAAGACGAAAAAGACGAAAAAGAATTAGGCACTGCTAGCTAATAAAAAGTAATTACCAGTGAGGGCATTATCTTTATTAGAGGTTGGCCAGTTATTAAAAAAACTTAACTCACTAAAAGGCTCTAGAGTTCAAAATCTTTCTTATCAAGGCAACCAACTTTTGTTAGAGCTATGGAGTTCGGCCTTAAAAAAACAATACCTTTTTTTTGACATTAACAAGATTAGTCCACTGTGTTTTGATTTTGCTGATAAACCAAGGCTGGACAGCAATGTGTTTAAAAGCCCTGTGGGATTATTTTGCAAGAGTCATTTAAAAGGAAAAAAATTAAGTGCTATTGCTATGCCTTTTAGTTCTAGGCGTATTTTGCAATTTAATTTTGAATCTTTTTTGTTAGAGTTTTGCATGATTCCCCATTTTGCAAATATAGAAGTTAGCTATGACGATAAATCTTTGTGTTGGTACAAAGTAAAGAAAGAAGGCGAAGATAGTTGCTCGACAGATATAACAAGCTCTAGAGGTCTGTTGAATATAAAAAAAGAGTGGTTAGATAGTCGGCAGGTGCAGCGTGACAGCAAAGAAAAGAGTAAAAATAAACAAAATGCATTGATCCATTTTTTTTCTAATAAAACAAAGCGAACTCAGCGCGCCTTGCTAAAAAATGAAAAAGACATTGAAGGTAGATTAAGAGCTGGGGCTATGGCCAAAGAAATAGCCTTTAAGCTTCGCACCACTAGCAGTTTAACAAATTTAAGCAGCGATCAAATTATCCATATTAAAGAAAAGCAATCTTGGGCATGGAATATGGACGATCAATTTAGTAAATATAAAAAAATAACACACAAATTAAAGCAAACGCAAAAGCGACAAAAAGATTTACAAAAAGATTTAGATACTTTAGTCACTTTAATAGAAACGCCTTTTTTAAAAAATTTAAATATAGTCATCGATATTTCGTTACTTAAAAAGTGTAAGGTCGAAAAAATCCCTCAACTATTATTAGGGGGAGAGCCTTCTTATGAGCTTGCTTTTAAAAAAGGAGTTTTTAAAAAGTTTATACCAGCGCAGGGGCAAAAACCTTCTTTGGAAAAAACCGTTTTATTTCCAGGTGTAGCGAAACGAAGTTTGTTGCTAGATTCGGGGGTTGCCGTAGTTGCGGGTAAAAATGCAAAAGCCAATGTGGACTTATTAAGACAGGCTAGACCATGGCATATATGGGTTCATTTAAGGGATTATCCTTCTAGCCATGCTATTATTTTAACCACAAAGGCTCAAAAAATCACAGATAAAGAAATTATAATGGTCGGGAGATGGCTTGCAGAGTTTAGCTTAAAAAAGGGTCATTTGGCTGAAATTAAATTAGATGCAATGTATACGCAATGCCGTTTTGTAAAAAGCATTAAGGGCGACTCTTTAGGCAGAGTGTCATATAAAAATGAAAAAACTATTTTACTTTGATATTGTTCGAATATTGTGAGATTTTTCCTTCACCCTTTTAGAAGGAGGGTGATTTTACACAATAAAGCAAAGGAGTTTTTTTATGTTAGAGGTGAAAGGCTTAAATAAAAAATACGGCTCTGTTCATGCGGTTAAAGATTTATCTTTTAAATTAGAAAAAGGAGAGCGATTAGGCTTTTTAGGGTCTAATGGAGCTGGAAAAACCACAACCATGCAAATTATTGCAGGGGCATTGGCGCCGAGCTCTGGCGTGGTAACTGTGGGAGGCTATGATGTTTTTGAAAACCCACAAGAAGTAAAAAAGCAAATAGGCTACTTGCCCGAAATTCCTCCCGTGTATGAAGATATGCGTGTTTTGGATTACTTAAAATATGTTGCGCAGTTAAAGGGAATTACAAAAGCCAGCCTAGCTTTAGAGACCGAGGAAGTTATTGGAAAAACACACTTAGAGTCTGTTGCTGGCCGCTATATTCAACATTTATCAAAAGGATTTCGACAAAGGGTGGGCTTGGCTCAAGCTTTATTGGGCAACCCCCCGTTGTTAATTTTAGACGAGCCTACGGTAGGCTTAGACCCTCAGCAAATTATAGAAATCCGCGAATTGATTCAAAACTTAAAGGGGCATAGTGTTTTATTGTCTTCTCATATTTTAAGTGAAGTTCAAAATATTTGTACTAAAGCAATTATCATTAAAGAGGGGCAAATTGTTTTAGAAGATAACATTCAAGATTTAATTCATAAAGGTAGTTCTAGCGTTGTGTCTTTGCGTTTGTCGGGATTTACTGCACAAATAGAAACACAACTATTAAATTTACCTTATGTAAATCATTGTTCGCACAAAAATAATAAAACCGAAGTTCATTTAAAAAATGCTAGTAACGAGTTGTTAATAGAGCTTTCTAAATTTTTGGTTAACTCGAAAGTAGGGCTTATCGAACAAAGTTTGCAAGACTTAAAGTTAGAAAATATTTTTATAGAATTAACAAAGTAGGAGAAGAAAATGAAAAAAATTTTAGTTATAGCTAAAAAAGATTTTAAGTCTTTGGTTTGCTCTGCCCCTATGTGGATAATAGTCACTTTATGCTCGGCTATATGGAGTTATTTATATTTAAGAGAGCTAAGTACTTTTGTGCAGCGAAGTGCTTTTACAAGTGGAGGACCTATGGGAGGTGCGGGCTCTTTAAATATTTATTACGAAGTGTTTGCAAAGCACATCTCGTTATCTAATATAATTTTTTTATTTTTAATTCCTGCAATAACTATGAAATTGTTATCGGAAGAAAGAAAGCAGAAAACTTATAATTTACTTTTAACAGTTCCTGTTAGCTCGCTAGCTATTGCTGTCGGTAAGTTTTTAGCAGGCTTTGGGGCGGCTTTAGTTTTGGTTTTTGTTTCTGCATTATACCCTTTGGGAACAGGTTTGGTTGCCGACTTTAGTTATTCTATTTTGTTTTCCGCTTACTTAGGATTATCTCTTATTGTGGGCGCCTATGTAGCGGTGGGTTTACTGGCCTCTTCATTAACACAGTCACCATTGTTGAGTGTAATGATGGGGGTAATTTTAAATTTAAGCATCCTAATTGTTTTAGGTCAGGCCGACTTTTTATCTAACTACCCCGTGCTGCAGTCTATGGTAGAGTATTTATCTATCGGAAACCACTTTATCACATTTATGAAGGGTTTATTACAAATTAAGGCGATAGTATATTTTTTAAGCTTCATTAGTTTTTTTATTTTTTTAACAAACAGGGTGATTGAATCATCTCGCTGGAGGTAGTTATGAGTCGCTTAGGAAAAGTATTACTTATTGTCGCTGGTTTATCTGTTTTATTGTTAGCTATTACTCGCTTTATCTTGGGAGGTTGGCTAAATTTTATGTTTTTCCCCTTGGGTATTTTTTTAGTTAGTTCTACCGTTGGTTTTTTGGTAGATGTAAAATTTTATTTTGAATTTTTAACAACGAAAACCACAAAAAACGGACTTAATATGTTCAGTGCTGTTTTGCTGTTCTTTGTTAGTTTGTCTTTTGTAAATTACCTGGCGGTACAATACTCAACATCGTGGGATTTAACTCAAGGAAAAATTAACTCTGTTTCAAAAGAAACAGTGGCTGTATTAAATTCTTTAAAAAAGCCTATTCGATTTAAAATTTTTTATCGAGGAGAAAAAGACAAGCCTAGTAAGGTAGAAATTATTAATCAATTAAATATGTATAAGCAGGCGAGCACAAACATTTCCGTTGAATCTATCGATGCTTATGTAGATAATATTTCGGCCAAAGAATATTTAAAAGACATTGCACAAATGAAGACGGCAGTAGTGTTTGCAGAATATTTAAAAAAGAAAGTAAAAATAAAAGCTCCCTTAGATGAAGAAAAAATCACGAAAGCTATTGTAAAATTAACGCGTAATAAAACATCTACCATCTACTTTATTACTGGTCATAGCGAGCGATCTTTGTCAGGAACAGGCTTAAACGGTCTTAGTAATTTTAAATTAGCTTTAGAAGACTTTTCCTTTAAAGCAAAAGAATTAAACTTAATAAAAAGTTTAGCCATTCCCGATGACGCCGATGCCATAGCCATTATAGGTTCTCGAGGAGCATTTTTAGCTCAAGAGCTAGACTTGTTATTAGGTTTTCTTAAAAAAGGGGGAAGTCTTTTTCTTGCTATAGACCCAGGGACTAAGCATAACTTAGCCTTACTTACTAAAAGCTTAGGGGTGGAGTTTAAAAATAATTATACTATGAACAACAGGCTGCAGGTTAAAGGAAGAGGTAGGGCAGGAGCTTTGGGGCTAATTTTTTCTAAGACGAGTTCTATTACTAAAGATTTTGAAGGCCAGCAGTTTATGCTTTTAGATTTAGCTAGTGAGTTGGTGCCAGCACCTTTAAGGGAAGAGCACCTAAAAGTAAAATTTTTGGTACAAAGCGCGCCCAACAGCTATTCTGTTAATGAATTGTCAGAAAAAGCTATTAAAGAAGCCTCTTTAAAAGAGCGAGGAATTATTCTTGGAGTCAGTGTGGAAGGAAGCATTTTGCCTATAAAAAAAGCAAAAACAAAGGCTAAGAAATTTTTAGGGGTAATTTTTGGGGATAGTGACTTTCTTTCTAATAAGGATTGGGGTATTAATTTAAACAGCAGAGTGGCTTTAAACAGTTTAGAATTTTTATTAAAAGAAGACAGCTTAATTAATATTAAGCCCAAAAAACCAAAGGGAACTAAGGTGACTTTAACTAGTTCTGACTCGAAAATATTAATAGTTTTTGGTATTTTTATACCTCTTTTATCCTTAATTTTAGCAACAGTGCTTTGGTTTCGTCGCAGAAATGCTTAAAGGTGATAGCTTATGAAGTGGTTTAAAAAAAATGGCATTTTATTAAGTGTATTTTTAATTTTAGGCTTGTTTAGTTTTTTTGAATTTCAAAAAACTAAAACCATTGCGAATAAAAAACAAAAATCTGGAAAACTGTTTTCTAACATTAGTAAAAGATCTATTTCGGGCATAAACTTTTATTTACAATCACAATTAGACTACAAGTTAACAAGAAAAAAAAAGAAGTGGTTTGTTACAAAGGCCAATGTTCAGGATAAAGCAGACCCTGTGGTTACCAGTATCTTTTTAAGACAGCTTTTTACTACTCAAAAAGAAAAAATTACTAGCCCTAAAAATCTAGTTAATTATCAATTGGACTCTCCAAAAAGAAAAATAGTTTTTTATGATGCTAATAATAAAAAAATACAGCAGCTATTTTTAGGGGCAAAGTCTTTTGACAAAAGACGCTTTGTTTTGCTTGGCGAAAAAAAAGATTTATTTTTAGCTAGCTCGCATTTAAATTTTATTACAGAAAAAACTTTTTCTTTATTTAGACTTAAAAAATTATTTTTCTTAAAAGGAAGTTTTGACAAAATAATTATTAAAAAGAAAGGCCGCAGGATTGTTTTATATAAAAAAAACAATTTGTGGAAGGGGGCGTTAAATTCTTTTAAAAATAATTTGATAAATTTAGATGAAAAAAAAGTAGATGAATTTATTTCTACCATTAAGCATTTAGAGGCAAAAACATTTATCAAAGAAAACAGCAAAAAATCTAAAAAACTTTTACAACAATACAAATTATTAAACCCAGAACTTGTTTTGTCTGTTTTTTTAAAAGCTAAGAAAATTTGGACCATCGCAATAGCGCAAGATAGAAAAAAGTCACTTACCTATGCTAAAACCTCTGAAAGAAGCACTATTTATAGTCTTTTTAAAAAGGACTACAAGTCTTTGTCAGTATCTTTAGACAATATAAGAGACCGATCTTCTGTTTTTAAAATAAACACAAATAGTGTAGATGCTATTTTTTATCAAAGGGGTAAGCGAAAAAGAAGCGCTTGGCATTTGTTAAAAGGGCAGTGGTTTTTTTCAAAACAAAAGCCGTGGGAAAAGAAAAAAGTGGAGCATTTATTTTCCTCTATTGCGCAGTTAAAAGTAGTTAAGTTTATACCTAAAAAAACTATAAAAAAGCCAATGGTTTTAGAGAGCTTATCTTTTACTAGTAAAAATAAGCCTGTAGCAAGCATACAGGTGCGTGGTTACATAAGCTCGCAAAAGAAAAATAATTTAAAAGATTTAGTGCTTTTAGATTTAAAAAATTCGCAAGAATATTTTACTGTCTCGTCTTTAAAGTGGAAGGCTTTAACAAAAGCTTTTTTATTAAAGTCTAAAAAGCAGAAAAAAAAATAAGGTTGTAACTTGGCACTTTTTAACTCTTGTAAGGCAAAATCTCCCTCAAGGGTAGATCTATCTGGTGGCACTTTGGACTGTTGGCCATTGTATTTATATTTTTTACCAGTGAGCACTATAAATATATCGATTGATATTTACACAAAGGTAGAGTTGGTTTTACAAAAAAAGGGCATCAGTATCGAGTTGCCCGACTTAAATAAAGCCTATTGTTTTTCCTCTTTAGCCGAGTGTTTAGAAAGCAAAGAAGAGCACCTATCTTTGGTACAAGCTCAGTTAATGTTTTGGAAACCAAAGCCCAGCACTTGCTTTAAACTCATTGTTCAATCCGAAAGCCCTATTGGGGCAGGGCTTGGGGCTAGCTCTAGTTTGTGCATTAGTTTAATAAAAGTATTTAAAGAGTTAGCTAAGCATAATTTTTGTACTCAGCCACTAGAAGATATTTTAGAAAAAAATGAAGGTGTGCTTTTTAAAAACCAAATAGTAAACCTTGCGGCTAACTTAGAGGCTAAAGTTTTAAAAATGCCAACAGGAACACAAGATTATTTTCCAGCCCTTACGGAGGGTTTGCACATTGTTGATTACGGCCCAAAAGGCTTTGTGGACAATCTTTTAACTGCCCCCTATTTAAATAGCTTAGCCAAGCATTTAGTGTTAGTTTATACAGGTCAACCTCACCATTCGGGAATTAGTAACTGGAAAATTATTAGAGATTATTTAGATGGATCTAAATCGGTAAGTTTGGCACTGCAGGGTTTGGCAGAAGTCTCCCAAGAAATGAAAAAATGTTTTTGTCAGCTAGAAGAAAATTTTTCAAAAAACGAGGATTTTGCTAAAAAGTGGTTTTCTAATATACCAAAATTATTTATTAAAGAGTTGGGCTTAAGAAAGCAATTGAACTCTGGGTTTGTTACTAAAGAAATAGAAAGCTTACGCAGCGTTGCTTTGCAATGGGGCGGTGTAGAAATTAAAGTTTGTGGAGCGGGAGCTGGGGGTTGTGTATTGGTTTGGGTTGATGCAGAGAAAAAAATTTCGTTACAAAAAAAATTAAAAGAACATAAATACAAAGTTTTAGACTTTAATTTTGTTAGTAAATCATAGGAGGTTATAAATGGTATTAGGGTTTATTGTGCTAGCAGGGTTAAGTGTAATAATAATTTTGAGTTTATATTTTCTTTGGAAGAGTAATGTAGAATTAAAAAATAAGTGGAATTTAGATTCTAGTTCGCCGTTTTATAAAGATTTTGTATCTAATATTGATGGGCGCATGAAAGAAGAATTTGTTACTTTAAAGACAGATAACAGAAGCATAGGGTCAGAGAGCCGCAAAGAGTTAAGAGAAATTTTTAAATCCTTTCAAGACTCGTTAGTAAAAATATTATCAGAATCCAGACAAGAATCTAATAAAATGCTGTTAGATAATCGGCAAGATGTTCGAGAGGCAGTAAAAGATCTTAGGATGGTGGTCGACGAGCAGTTAAAAAATATTCGAGAAGATAACAACAAACAAATTACAGAAATGCGAAAAACAGTGGATGAAAAATTACAAAGCACTTTAGAAAAGCGTTTAGGAGAATCTTTTAAACAAGTTAGCGAAAGGTTAGAGCTAGTGCACAAAGGTTTGGGCGAAATGCAAAATATTGCAGTGGGGGTTGGAGATTTAAAAAAAGTTTTATCTAATGTTAAAACTCGAGGTATTTTAGGAGAATATCAGTTGGGTAATATTTTAGAACAAATTTTATCACCGCAACAATACTCTCACAATGTGGCCACTAAAAAAGGTAGCCAAGCTAATGTGGAGTATGCGGTAAAACTACCAGGCCATGAAAAAGGTGCCGAACTTTGGATACCCATTGATTCTAAGTTTCCATTAGAAAGTTATAACAGATTATTATCTGCATATGATGTTGGAGATAAGGCAGCGTTAGAGATAGCAGAAAAAAAACTATTAAAATCCATAGAGCTATTTGCTAAAGAAATTTCAGAAAAATACTTAGACCCACCTCATACTACTAATTTTGCAGTAATGTTTTTGCCAGTGGAGGGTTTGTATGCCGAAGTGCTAAGGCACCCTGGCTTATTTGAAACACTACAAAGAAAACATAATATTACCATAGTGGGGCCCACCACTTTGTCGGCCTTTTTAAACAGTTTGCAAATGGGATACAGAACTTTAGCCTTGCAAAAGCGAAGTAGTGAAGTTTGGAAAGTTTTAGCTTCTGTTAAGGGCGAGTTTGAAAAGTTTAGCGCTCAATTAGCTAAGGTAAATAAACAATTACGCACAGTCAGCGGCTCATTAGAAGAGCTAGAGCATAAAAGAACCAACGCCATGTCTAGGCGTCTTCAGTCGGTAGAAGTATTAGACTCTTTAGATAGTAAAGAGCCATTAGAGATTGCAGTTACGCCTCTTGCTAAAAATACTTAATTGAGTTAGCTTAACTTAAGTAAAAAAGGATTTTAAATGAAGATTTTTTTGGTAACCTTGTTGTTATTACCCCTATCTGTTCAGGCTAATACCTTGTCTAGCGTAAAAAAAAATAAAGTAATTAAGTGTGGAGTTAGTACGGGCTTAACAGGCTTTTCTGCCCCCAACAGTAAGGGCAAGTGGTCTGGGTTGGATGTAGATTTTTGTAAAGCTTTGTCTTCGGCCATTTTTGGCTCTCCTAATAAAGTAAAGTTTGTTCCTTTAAGCGCTCAACAAAGGTTTACCGCTCTTCAGTCGGGAGAAGTTGATGTCTTGTCTAGAAACACCACTAGAAATTTAAGCAGAGAAACTAATTTAGGGTTTAACTTTGCTCCAGTTATGTATTATGACGGGCAAGCCTTTATTGTTAAGAAAAAATCTAAGGCTAAATCTGTTAAAGATTTAAGTGGAGCAACCATTTGTACTCAACAGGGCACTAGTACTGAGCAAAATTTATCGGCATATTTTAGAAAGCATAAATTAAAATTAAAGGTAAAGGTGTTTGAGTCCTTTGAAGAATCTACTAAAACTTTTGTGCAAGGAGCTTGCGACGCTTATACAGCAGATAAATCTAGCCTTGCTACTTTTAGTGTTAAATTTAAATCGGGATTTAAAATTTTGCCAGAAATTATTTCTAAAGAACCCTTAGCTCCAGCGGTTCGCCATGGTGATGATCAGTGGTTAGATATTGTTTCGTGGACGGTTTATGCTTTAATTACTGCAGAGGAGTTGGGTTTAAATTCTAAAAACATTCACAAACACCTAAAATCTAGAGATTTAAATGTTAGAAAATTTGTAGGCGCTACTAAGGGTAACGGAAAAGCTTTGGGCTTAAGCTCTCGTTGGTCTTATAATATTATTAAACAAGTGGGTAATTATAAAGAAATTTTTTCTAGAAATGTTGGGGCAAAATCGATTTTAAAAATTAAAAGAGGCTTAAATAATCTTTGGACAAAGTCTGGCTTAATGTATGCTCCGCCAATGAAATAAGTATTTAGCCCCTGCGTATTAGTTAAAAACAAAAAAAGTATTGTTACAAAATACAGGGACTATAGGTTAAATTTTAGTTTTTAGTTGGGCATAGATATGAAACAAAAAAATATTATTCAAATTATTATTTTGCTGTTTGTCATTGGCACATTAGGTTTTATAGCTTACAGCACACAACAAAAAATTGCCGCTCAAAATATTTCTTCAGGCTTTGGCTTTTTGCAAGAAGAGTCTGGTTTTGAAATTAGCGAAAGCTTAATAGAGTACTCCTCTTTTGACACTTATAAAAAGGCCTTAACCGCAGGTGTGTTAAACACTTTAAAGGTATCTGTCTTAGGTAATTTTTTAGCTCTTATATTAGGGATATTAGTGGGAATTAGCCTTTTAAGTTCCAACATATTGGTAGAAAAAATTTGTCGTAGCTATGTAGAAGTAATGCGAAACACACCGTTGTTGCTGCAATTATTTTTTTGGTACACTCTTATGAGCAGTTTATTACCAGCTCCTCAAGAGGCTTTTTCTTTTGCGGGAGCCTTTTTTTCTAACCGGGGAGTTGCCATTCCTTGGTTTGAGTGGAGTAGTTTTAGTTGGTCTTATCCGCAATTAAAAGCATTTAATTTTGAAGGAGGCCGCACCTTATCCATAGAATTTTCTGCCTTACTTTTTGGTTTAGTAACTTACACTGCAGCTTTTATTGCAGAAATTATTCGTGCGGGCTTGTTAAGTGTTTCTAAAGGGCAATGGGAGGCGGGAAGCACTTTAGGTTTATCGTCTTGGCAAACCATTAAATTAATTATTTTTCCACAAGCCTTGCGAGTGGCTATCCCCCCTTTAACGAGTCAAATATTAAATTTAACAAAAAATAGTTCTTTAGCGGTGGCTATTGCTTATCCCGACTTTGTTTCGGTGGCCAACACCATTATGAATCAAACGGGGCAAGCTTTAGAAGTTATTTTATTAATTCTATTAGTGTATTTAACCTTCTCGTTATTAACTGCTGTTTTTATGAATTGGTATAATAAAAAAATCGCCTTGGTAGAACGGTAATATGGATTTTAAAAATATTAAAAATAATTTATTTAAAGGCTATTTTAATTCTACTGTTAGCGTGTTGCTAATTACTGGGCTACTGTATGTTTTTTATCATTTATTTTTATACTTTATAGTTAATGGAGTTTGGCAAGGAGACGCTGACACTTGTCGGGCGAGTTCTGGGTTTTGTTGGTCGTTTATTAGGGCAAAATTTCAATATATTTTAGTAGGTTTGTATCCCGACGATAAATTGTGGAGACCAGCATTAGCCTTTTTATTATTTGCAGGATTTATTTCTTACATTAAACATCCAAAACATTGGCATGTTAAAAATTTTTCTTACTTTGGAGTAATACTATTACTTTGTGCTTTTTTAATTCGAGGTGGCTTTTTTGGTTTAGCATTAGTCGATAGCGAACAATGGGGAGGCTTACTGTTAACTATTATTGTTTCTGTGTGCGGAGTAGTAGTAGCTTACCCCTTAGGAGTGTTACTGGCCTTAGCTAGAAGAAGCTCTTTGCCTTTATTAAAATACTTATCCATTTTATATATTGAATTTATTCGAGGTATTCCCTTAATCAGTTTATTATTTATGTCTGCAGTGTTGCTTCCATTATTTTTGCCAGAGGGTGTAGAAATTGGAAAACTATTTCGCGCCCAAGTAGCCATGATTATGTTTTTCTCCGCCTACATGGCAGAAATTGTTAGGGGAGGGTTGCAGTCTATTCCCAACGGTCAATACGAAGGTGCCGAAAGTTTAGGCTTAAACTATTACCAAAAAATGCGAAAAGTTGTTTTACCTCAAGCCTTAAAAGTAGTAATCCCTCCCACAGTAAATACTATTATTGGTTTTTTTAAAGACACATCACTATTAGTAATCATCGCTTTATTTGATTTAATGTACACGGCAAAAGCAGCGGTGACTGACCCTAGCTGGGTAGGCTTCAGCGTAGAAGCTTACTTATTTATCGCCGCTATTTATTTTATATTATGTTTTATGATGGGAAAGTACGCTCAATATTTAGAAACTTATTTACAAAGGGAGAGTCTTAGTTAATTCAAGCCCTCGGGCTCTGGCACCCCTTTGGGCTGAGTCGCCAGAGGGTTTGAATTAACTAAGACTCTCCCTTTGTAAATAAAGTTAAGTGGTAAAAAGGAAGGAGTTTTTTATGAGTGATAATATTATTAGTTTAACCGATGTTAATAAGTGGTATGGGGATTTTCATGTTTTAAAGGATGTGAATTTAACCGTTAATGAGGGGGAAATTTTAGTGGTTTGTGGGCCTTCGGGTTCGGGAAAATCGACTATGATTAGATGTCTTAATCGGTTAGAGGAGCATCAAAAGGGAAAAATTGTAGTTTCGGGGACGGAGCTAAATAGTAATGCTAAAAATATTCATCAGATTAGAGAAGAAGTGGGCATGGTGTTTCAGCACTTTAATTTATTTCCGCATTTAACTATTTTGGAAAATTTAACTTTAGGGCCCATTTGGGTAAAGAAAGTTTCTAAGCAAGAAGCAGAAGAAAGGGCGTTGTTTTATTTAGACCGGGTAAAAATAAAAGAGCAAGCCTACAAGTATCCTGGGCAAATTTCTGGAGGACAAAAACAAAGGGTCGCTATTGCTAGGTCGCTGTGTATGCAACCAAAAATTTTATTGTTCGACGAACCTACTTCGGCCCTAGACCCCGAAATGGTAAAAGAAGTTTTAGATATTATGATAGAGCTAACTAAAGAAAATATTACTATGGTTGTAGTAACCCACGAAATGGGCTTTGCAAAAGAGGTGGCAGATCGTGTTATTTTTATGGCTGATGGTAAAATTTTAGAAATGGCAAAGCCCGATGAGTTTTTTAATCACCCCAAACACGAGCAGTTGCAAACCTTTTTGTCTCAAGTTTTATGATTTTAAAAACTTAGTAAACACCTCCGATTAAAAAACCCCTTGCCCCAAAACCAATCGCCCTCTCCCAAAGTCCAGCCAGTTTTAACTTTCTCGCTCTCTACCCGATAAGCCCTCTGAACAGTTAAACAACATAGCAGTGGAGCCCCATCATGGCATTAGTCCCCATAGTCATAGAGCAAACCCCCAAAGGGGAGCGCAGTTATGACATTTATTCTCGCCTTCTTAAAGATAGAATTATTATTTTAGGAAGCCCCGTAACCGACGATGTGGCCAACAGTATTATGGCTCAGTTTTTTTTCCTCGAAATGGACAGTCCCGATAAAGATATTCACTTATACATTAATTCCCCCGGAGGAAGTGTTTCGGCGGGTCTTGGAATTTACGATTTAATGCAATTTATTAAATGCGATGTGGCCACCTATTGCATAGGCCAAGCTGCAAGCATGGGGTCTTTGTTGTTATCTGCAGGAACCAAAGGCAAGCGCCATATTTTGCCTCACTCGCGAGTAATGATACACCAACCCTTAACTGGAGGGGGAGGTATTTCGGGCCAAGCTAGTGATATTGAAATTCAAGCCAAAGAAATGTTAAAAATGAAAAGTACATTAACAGAAATTTATTCTCGTCACACAGGCCAAAGTGTAAAGGTCTTAGAAAAAGCTATGGATCGCGATAATTTTTTATCCGCAAAAGAAGCCTGTGAGTTTGGTTTAGCCGATCATGTTGTGGCTAGCCGAAAATTAGTAAAGGCTGTTTAAAAATATGTTTTATTGTGATACAAAAGTCGGCACGGTATGTGAAGTTATAGCAATAATAGAAAAATTAAAAAAGGCAGATTAATGAGTAATAAATATTCTTGTAGCTTTTGTAATAAATCACAATCCGAAGTTAAAAAGTTAATTCAAGGTAATGGTGTTTATATTTGCGACTCCTGTGTCGATTTATGCAGTGACATTATCGTAGAAGAAGCTTTTGCTAAGGGTGAAAATGGTGAAAAAAAAGCAGAAGAGTTACATGTTCCTAACCCTACGGAAATTAAAGCTCACTTAGATGAATATATTATTGGGCAAGCTCAAGCAAAAAAAATATTATCTGTAGCTATTCACAATCATTACAAAAGAATTATGCAACCCAGCCTTGCAAAGTTATCAGATGTAAATAAAGAAGTGGAACTTGAAAAAAGTAATGTGCTTTTGGTTGGCCCCACAGGTAGTGGTAAAACCCTACTTGCAAAAAGTATTGCCAAAATGCTTAATGTTCCTTTTGCCATTGCCGATGCCACGGTTTTAACCGAAGCCGGATATGTGGGTGAAGATGTGGAAAACATTATTTTATCTTTACTTCAAGAGGCCAACTATGATGTTGAAAAAGCTCAACAAGGTATTATTTATATTGACGAAATAGATAAAATTACTCGCAAGGCAGAAAATGTTTCTGTTACTAGAGATGTTAGTGGTGAAGGAGTGCAGCAGTCTTTATTAAAAATTATAGAAGGAACAGTGGCAAATGTTCCTCCCAAGGGAGGCCGTAAGCACCCTCAGCAAGATTTAATTGCCGTAGACACTTCTAATATTTTATTTATTGTTGGAGGGGCATTTGTAGGATTAGAACAACTTATTGCTCGCCGTGTAAGTAGTCATTCTTTAGGTATTGCAGCAGAGATAAAAACTAAGGCAGATAAAGCTAAAGCAGACGCAGAAATTTTTAATCACTTAGAGCCTAGAGATTTAATTCAATATGGTTTAATTCCCGAATTTATTAGTAGATTGCCAGCCATTACTTATTTAGAACCTTTAAGCGAAGAGGCACTGGTGCGCGTTTTAACAGAGCCAAAAAATGCTTTGGTAAAACAATACAAACACTTATTTGCCTTAGACAATATAAAGCTAGAATTTACCGAAGAGGCTTTGTTGTCCATTGCAAAATTAGCATCTACTAGAAAAACAGGTGCCCGAGGTTTAAGAGGAGTTTTAGAAAATAAAATGTTAGACATCATGTACAAAGCTCCTTCAGAAAAAGATTTAGAAGGTTGTGTAATAACCAAAGAAGTTATTACAGAAGGTTCTGAGCCAAAACTATCTTACAAGAAAAAAAACTTACTAAAGAAAAAAGCCTAAATGCACTTTTCTTTTTAGATAAAAGTCCGTATTTATATTAACAATTAATTTCTTTTATCAAAGGCGCGCTCTTTTATTAAAAGAAGCCGTCTTAATAAATAAAATTTTGTTTTGGCTAGACAAAGGTGCGAAGTTAGTTGCATAAAAAATCTTAGCTTTTATCCTTAAGAAAAGGGAGAAAGCATGAGTGATAAAAAAAACACAAAGCAGTTAGAGGGACAAGAACCTAAGGGCAAAAAAAATGCTCTTAAAAAAGTTCAGGCATTACCTTTAGTTCCCTTGCGTGATTTAATTATTTTTCCCAACATGATGGTGCAGCTTTTTGTAAGCCGTGAAAAAAGTATTGCCGCTTTAGAAGAGGCAGTAAAAGTTTCTTCAGAAATTATTTTAGTTACACAAAAAGAGGCAACCTCTAATAACATTTCTTTAGATAATATTTATTCTGCGGGAGTGGTGGCTTCGTTAGTTCAGTTATTAAGAATGCCCGACGGTATTGTAAAAGTATTAGTAGAGGGAAAAAGGCGTGTTATTCTTTCTGACATTCACGATGGAGAAGATTTTTTTACAGCAGATTTTTCTGAGAATAAAGAATTTTCTAGTAACGAAAAAGAGTTAGATGCTTTATGTAGAGCAGCTAAAACCGCTTTTGAAGCTTATGCAAGGTTACATAAGCAAGTTTCTCCAGCGAGTTTAATGAGAGTGTCTTCTATTGAAGACCCAGCAAAGTTGTCGGATGTGATAGCGGGTCAGGTAAATTTAAAATTAGACTTTAAACAAGAGCTTCTATCTTTATTTGATATTAACAAGCGCTTAGAATATTTAGTAGAGCGAGTGCAGGGCGAAATTGATGTGCTAGAGGCAGAAAAGCGTATTCGCGCAAGAGTAAAAAACCAAGTTAAAAAATCACAAAAAGAATATTACCTAAATGAACAAATGCAAGCCATTCAAAAAGAATTAAATGACGG
>JAAOIK010000042.1 GCA_015163855.1 Pseudobdellovibrionaceae bacterium | reverse complement strand
CAATAACGAAGTTAAACCCCTGCCCAAAGACCCTTGTGGTTTTTTTACTTTTCCCTTAGAACTTTCTTTAGACATAACTAGCTCTCCTGTTTTGTTTGTCTTTACCCGTCTGTTTTGTTTGCCTTTACCTTAGTCCTTTATCAGACTATTCAAAAAATGCTTTTTTCTAGACTTTTGTTTCCTTTTGCCTATTCAAATCAGCCCCGCCTCTGTTCTTTCTTTGGGTGCCTGCTCTGCAAACTCATTTAATCGTGCATTTAGCTGAACAAAACGGTTATCTACCTCTTTAGCTAAGGCAATATAACGCTCGGCGCCAATTGATTGCGGTGCATACTCTATAATAGACTTTCCATAGCTAGGTGCTTCGCTAAGGCGTACATTTCTTGTGATTACTGTGTTAAATACCTTGTTAGAAAAGTGTTTCTTTACATCTCTAACCACTTGGTGGCTTAAATTATTTCTTGTATCAAACATGGTTAACACAATTCCCAACAAAGCTAAGTTGGGGTTAAAATTGTTTTTAATAATCCCTGCAGTATTTAATAACTGGCTTAAGCCTTCTAGGGCATAATACTCACATTGCAATGGCACCATAAAATAATTAGAGGCGGTAAAGGCGTTTAAAGTTAATAAGCCTAAAGAAGGAGGACAGTCTATTAAGATATAGTCATACTCTGCCGATACACTAGACAGTGCCTGTTTTAAAAATATCTCTTTTTTGTCTTTTTGATATAAAAAGGGTTCAACCCCAACTAAGCCCGCGTTAGAGGGAACAATAAAAAGCTGTGGCAAATTAGCAGAGTAGGTGGCCTCAAAAACGCTGCATTCGCCCATTAGTGCATGATATAAATTAGCATTGTCATAGTTTTTTACTCCCAAGCCCGAAGAAGCATTGCCCTGAGGGTCTAAGTCTACAATTAAAACTTTTTTCTTAAAACTAGCTAGTGCCGCCCCTAAATTAACCGTCGTAGTGGTTTTTCCCACTCCGCCTTTTTGATTAGACATGCAAATAATTTGAGCCAAAACAGCCTCCGCAAAGATATTTTCCGCTTTTGTTCCATGTGGAACAATTAAAAATACTTTAGCCCCTCGCAGAAAAAAATCAAGACTTGCGTGCCATGTAAAAAGAAAACTTAGTACTAAAGGCTAGCTTTAAAAATATTATTTAAGCATTTTGCGGGGGGTTGATCGTATGATAAAAAAATCTTGCCCATTGTGGGGAAGCTGGTATTTTCCCACCACTTTATGATAAAAATCACCTAGCTTATTTGTTCCACATGGAACATTTTTTTCTGTAAACGCTACAGGTGGCTTGATAATCTCCCTTTCCCAGTGCAGTGACTTAAAATGATAAGCTTCAAAGCCTTGAGGGCAAGCTTTTGCGTATAAATCTAAAGCCTTGGGTATAGAAGAAAAGGCCCTAGAAACAAATAGGGCAGGGTGGCTTAAGTTTAAATTTTCTACTCTGGCACAAATTATTTCCACATTGCTTAGCTTCATTTTAAAGGCACAGTGCTCTATAAATTCTGCCTTCCGTTTATCTGACTCCACTAATTTAATCGACCTTTGCGCATCTAAACTGGCCAAAATCAAGCCGGGAAATCCATTTCCAGAGCCTACATCGTAAAGCTCTAAAAAGGGGGTATCTTTTAAAATTAACTGTGCCCCTAAAACAGAATCTAAAAAATGCACACTTTCTATATTTGCAATGGTGCTTGGCGAAACAAGATTTATTTTGCCATTAAATTTAATAATTTCTTCACTCATCGCAAAAAGGCGTTCTTGGGTTTTTTCTTCTGTAAGTGTTTGATATAAAACAGGAAATTGTAATTTAAAGTTTTTCATAAGCCAGCGCCTTTAAAAGAAGGGTTAGGGTGTTGTGGTTGGCAAGTTTACTAAGGTTTTGTTTCTCTTTAAAAAGCTAATTAACACATTATTAATTAAGTTTCTTTGTTTAATTACCGATAAATAAGTAGTAAAGTTGTGACTGTAATACCTTACTTTGTTGTTGATAGTAAAGTAAACAAAGGCAAAATGCATTTATTAAATTTTAAAGCCTTTTCTTTAATAGAGCTAATGGTTGTGGTGGTTATCATTGGAATACTCGCCTCTATTGCCATTCCTTCTTATACCAGCTTTCAATTAAAGGCCCAGGATCTAGAGGCAAAAGTATTTATGGCCTCTATTTATATGGCAGAAAAAGCTTATCATGCAGAGTTTGAGGAATATAATTCT